>NZ_JBAKHS010000017.1:0-139244 GCF_036906795.1 Micromonospora sp. CPCC 205739
GCCCTCCAGCGCCGATGGTACTGCACTCGGGAGGGTGTGGGAGAGTAGGACACCGCCGGACAATCTTCCAGTCGAGGGCCGCCCCATCCGGGTCGGCCCTCGACTGCGTAGCGCCACGGATGGCGCAATGAGGAAGGATGTACCTGTGAGTTCAGGACCGCAGGGCGGAGACCGTCCGCGCCGTAACGAGGACCGAGCCGACCGCCCCGAAGGGCGGGGTGCCGGCCCACGCCGGGACGACCGACCCCCGTACCGCGGAGACCGTGACGATCGAGGCGGCCAGCGGGGCACCTCCGGTGCCGACCGCGGCGGCCGTGACAGCGGGGGCTACCGCGGCGGTGACCGCCGTGAGGGTGGCTTCCGTTCCGGCCCGCGCGAGGGTGGCTTCCGCCGCGAGGGCGATGCGCGCGGCGGCGAGCGCCGCGAGGGTGGTTTCCGCCGCGACGGCGATGCCCCGCGCACCGGTGGTTTCCGTGGCGGCGAGCGCCGTGAAGGCGGTTTCCGGTCCGGTCCGCGCGAGGCTGGTTTCCGCCGCGAGGGCGACGCCCCGCGTACCGGTGGCTTCCGTGACGGCGAGCGCCGCGAGGGCGGTTTCCGCCGGGACGGCGATGCCCCGCGTGGTGGTGGCTTCCGTGGTGGCGAGCGTCGTGAGGGTGGCTTCGGCGGCGGTGACCGTCGTGAGGGCGGCTTCCGTTCCGGTCCCCGTGAGGGTGGCTTCCGCCGTGACGGTGACACGCGCGGTGGTGACCGCCGCGAGGGTGGCTTCCGCCGCGACGGCGATGCCCCGCGTACCGGTGGCTTCCGTGACGGCGAGCGCCGCGAGGGTGGCTTCCGCCGTGACGGCGACGCCCCGCGTGGTGGTGGCTTCCGTGGTGGCGACCGTCGTGAGGGTGGCTTCGGCGGCGGTGACCGTCGTGAGGGCGGCTTCCGTTCCGGCCCCCGTGAGGGTGGCTTCCGCCGCGACGGCGACACGCGCGGCGGCGACCGTCCCGAGGGCGGTTTCCGCGGTGGTGACCGTCGCGAGGGCGGCTTCCGCTCGGGTCCCCGTGAGGGTGGCTTCCGCCGCGAGGGCGACACGCGGGGCGGTGAGCGTCGCGAGGGTGGTTTCCGCCGGGACGGCGAGGCCCCCCGCGCTGGTGGCTTCCGCGACGGCGAGCGTCGTGAGGGTGGTTACCGGGGTGGTGACCGCCGTGAGGGTGGTTTCCGTCGTGACGGTGAGGCGCCGCGCACCGGTGGCTTCCGCGACGGCGAGCGTCGTGAGGGTGGCTTCCGGGGTGGTGACCGTCGTGAGGGTGGTTTCCGTCGTGACGGCGAGGCCCCGCGTGGTGGTGACCGTCGTGAGGGCGGTGGCTTCCGTGGTGGCGAGCGTCGCGAGGGCGGCTACCGGGGCGGCGACGCCCCGCGCGAGGGCGGCTACCGCGGTGGTGACCGTCGTGAGGGTGGCTTCCGCCGCGAGGGCGACACGCGCGGCGGTGAGCGCCGCGAAGGTGGCTTCCGCCGTGACGGCGAGGCCCCGCGCGGTGGCGGTTTCCGCGACGGCGAGCGCCGCGAAGGTGGCTTCCGGGGCGGTGACCGTCGTGAGGGCGGCTTCCGCCGTGACGGCGAGGCCCCGCGTGGTGGTGACCGTCGCGAGGGCGGTGGCTTCCGTGGTGGCGAGCGTCGCGAGGGCGGCTACCGAGGCGGCGAGCGCCGCGAGGGTGGCGACCGGCCCGACCGGGGCGCCGACCGTGGCGGCTACGGTGACCGGCCGCGTCGCGACGATCGGCGGGGCTTCGAGGACCGGCGTCGCGAGGGTGGCTTCGGCCCCGACCGGGAGCGGCAGGACGAGGCCGAGGGCGGTCGTGCGGTCGCGCCGGCGCTGCCGGACGAGATCGCCGCGAGCGACCTGGACACCGCTGTCCGCGCCGAGCTGCTGTCGCTGAACAAGCCGGTGGCGGAGACCGTCGCCCGGCACCTGGTCGCGACCGGTCAGCTGATCGACGAGGACCCGGCCGAGGCGCTCGCCCACGCGATGGCGGCCCGTCGGCTGGCCTCGCGCATCTCCGCCGTCCGCGAGGCGGTCGGGCTGGCCGCGTACCACGCGGGGGAGTGGCAGACGGCCATCGCCGAGCTGCGCACGTACCACCGGATGACCGGGTTGCAGAGCCACCTGGCGGTGCTCGCCGACTGCGAGCGGGCGCTGGGGCGTCCGGAGCGGGCCATCGACCTGTTCCGGGGTGCCGACCGGGAGAAGCTCGACCAGGGCCTCGCCGTCGAGCTGTTGATCGTGGCCGCCGGTGCCCGGGGTGACCTGGGGCAGAAGGACGCCGCGGTGGCGATGCTCCAGGTCCCCGAGCTGACCGCCGAAGTGACCCAGCCGTGGACGGCCCGGCTGCGCTACGCCTACGCGGACGCGCTGCTGGCCGTCGGTCGTCGCGAGGAGGCCCGCGAGTGGTTCTCCCGTGCCGCCGACGTGGACACCGACGGTGAGACCGACGCGGCGGAGCGGCTGCTCGAACTCGACGGCGTTGTCATCGAGGGCGACGACGAGGACGACGAGTCGGCCGAGGAGGTCGCCGCCGGTCCGGGCGCGCCGGGTGCGGTGCCGGCCCAGCCGGACGTCGACCTGACCGCCGCCGCCGACGGCCTGACCGACGAGGACCGTCACGACGACGAAACCGACGGGGACGACGACCGCGACGAGGACGACGACGACTTCGACGAGGACGAGGACGACGACGAGCGCGACGCGGACGAGTTCACCGACGAGGCGGCCATGGCCGTCGCCGCCGAGCCGGCCGCGACCGACACCGACTCGGCTGTGAGCGACGCGTCGCGGCCCGCCGGTGACGAGCCGGCCGAGCGCGGGTCGGAGTCGGAGTCGGAGTCGCGATGACCGAGGTCGCCGGGGACCGGCTGGTCGACGGGTACACCCTGGTCGTGTTCGACCTGGACGGGGTGATCTACCTGATCGACCGGCCGATCCCCGGCGCGGTCGAGGCGGTCGGCCGGCTGCACGCCGACGGCCGCGCGGTGGCGTACGCCACGAACAACGCCTCGCGGCGCTCCAGCGAGGTGGCGGACCTGCTCACCGGCATGGGCGTGCCGGCCGAGCCGCAGGAGGTGCTGACCTCCGCCGCAGCCGCCGCCGAGCTGCTCCGCGACCGGCTCCCCGCCGGCGCGCCGGTGCTGGTCGTCGGCGCGGAGGCGCTGCGCGCCGAGATCCGCGCCGCCGGACTCACCCCGGTCGCCCGCGCGGACGAGTCGCCGGTCGCGGTCGTGCAGGGGTACGGCCCGCAGGTGGGCTGGGTTGACCTGGCCGAGGCGTCCGTCGCCATCCGCGCCGGGGCGACCTGGGTCGCCACCAACACCGACCGCACGCTGCCCAGCGGCCGCGGCCCGCTGCCCGGCAACGGCTCGCTGGTCGCCGCGCTGCGGCACGCCCTTGACCGGGAACCGGACATGGTGGTCGGCAAGCCCGAGGCGGCGCTGTTCGCCACCGCCGCCCGCCGGGCCGGTGGCGGCCGGACGCTGGTCGTCGGCGACCGTCTCGACACCGACATCGAGGGCGCCCGCCGTGCCGGGCTGGACAGCCTGCTGGTGCTGACCGGTGTGAGCGACGTGCCCGAGCTGCTGGCGGCACCCGAGCCGCGCCGCCCGACGTACGTGGCGATGGACCTGGCCGGGCTCTTCGACCCGGCGGCGGTGGTCGCGGTGCCGGGCGGGACGGACGTCGGCGGCTGGTCGGCCGCCCGGGTCGACGGCGGCCTGGAGCTGCGCGGCGCGGGACGCCCGCTGGACGCCCTCGCCGCGCTCTGCGCGGCGGCCTGGTCGGCGCCGCTGGCCTCGCCGGAGGTGCGGCCGACGACGCCGGAGGCGCAACGCGCCCTCGCGGTGCTCGGCCTGTCGGCCTGACCGGCCCGCCCGGGCCGGGGCGCTAGAGCAGCTTGCGGAGTTTCATCAGGTCGAACGGGCTGGCCTTGATCGAGATCTGGCGGGCGGCGACCGCCCTGGTGATGTCGAGCTGACCGCGCACCAGGGCGATCAGGTCGTCGCTGCCGGTGGTCAGTGCGATCTTGGCCTTCGGGTCGTCGCCGTCGGACAGGTCGACCAGCCGTCCGCCGGCGAGCCGACCGTGGAAGGCGGTGTCCAGGTCGGTGATCCGGCAGGCGAGCGTGCGGTCCAGGTCGATCCGCTGGCCGACCTCGGCGTGGCGCTCCAACCGGCTCGCCAGATCATGCAACGCCTGCCGGCACTCGTCCACGCTGGCCACATCGTCTCCTCACACCCCGCCACGCCGTTCCTCGGCACCGTACCGCAATGGGCGGTCCGGGGCGCCCGGTAGCGTGAGACCCGCACACCCCGCCCCGCGGAAGGAAAACCGGCATGCAGGATGCGTGGCGCGCCTACCTCGAGCTGGCCATGGGCCTGACGGAGGCGCCCCGGAAGAAGGCCCAGGACGCCGCTCGGCGGCTGGTCGGCACGGGCGGCGCGACCGCCGCCCAGCTCCAGGCGCTCGCCGAGGAACTCCTCTCGACCAGCGCGGCCAACCGCGAGGCGCTGACCAAGCTGGTCCGCTTCGAGGTGGACCGGGCGCTCGGGGCGGTCGGTCTGGCCACCGCCGACGAGGTCGCCGAGCTGACCCGCCGGGTGCACGAGCTGGAGCGGCAGCTGCGCGAGGCCAAGGGCGGCCCGGGCGGGCTGCTGCCGGGCACGTCCACGGCCACCCCGCCGGTCCCCGCCCCAACCAAGGCGGTGGCGAAGAAGGCCGTAACGAAGAAGGCGATCGCCAAGAAGCCACCGGCCGCGGTGAGCACCACCGGCGGCGACGGCGTCACGCCGGCGACCCGGCCGGCGAAGAAGGCCGCGCCCCGCAAGCGGACCACCGGCGGCGGGCAGTGACGCCCGCCGGCCACCGGAGCGCGTGGTGAGCGGGCCGTTCCGGCCCGGGCCGCCGCCCGGCGCCCGTCCGGGACCGCCGCCGGGAGCGCGCCCCGGCCCGCCGCCCGGACCGCGCCCGGGGCCGGCGCCCACGGCGTACGAGGACGTCGAGGAGGCGCACCACCCCGCCGTCGACGCCGCCGTCCAGGCGATGATCAACGCCGAGGGCCTGCCCCCGGCCGACCAGATCGCCCAGTACGAGGCGGCGTACCAGACGCTGCGGGAGACCCTCGCCACCATCGACCAGGCCTGAACCGACCGGAGAACCACCGCATGGCACGTCGTACCCGCCTCGACGCCGAACTCGTCCGACGCGGTCTGGCCCGTTCCCGTGAGCAGGCCGCCGCGCTGGTCGAGGCCGGCCGGGTCCAGCTGCGCGGGGTGCCGGCGCGCAAAGCCGCCGCGATGGTCGACCCGGCCGATCCGCTGCTGGTCACCGGCGAGGACCCCACCTCCGAGTACGTCTCCCGAGGCGGCCACAAGCTGGCCGGTGCCCTCGCCGCGTTCGCCCCGGGCGGGCTGACCGTCGCCGGGCGGCGCTGCCTCGACGCGGGCGCCTCCACCGGCGGCTTCACCGACGTGCTGCTGCGCGCCGACGCCGCCGAGGTGGTGGCGGTGGACGTCGGCTACGGCCAGCTCGCCTGGCCGCTGCGCACCGACGAGCGGGTACGGGTCTTCGAGCGCACCAACGTCCGTACGCTGACTCCGGAGGTCATCGGCGGGGAGGTGGACCTGACGGTGGCGGACCTGTCCTTCATCTCGCTGCGCCTGGTGCTCCCGGCGCTGGCCGGCTGCACCCGCGCCGACGGCGACCTGGCGCTGATGGTCAAGCCGCAGTTCGAGGTGGGCAAGGAACGGGTGGGCACCGGCGGCGTGGTCCGCGACCCGGCGCTGCGCGCCGAGGCGGTGCTCGACGTGGCGGCCACGGCGGCCGGGCTCGGGCTGGGTCTGGCGGACGTGGCGGCCAGTCCGCTGCCGGGGCCCAGCGGCAACGTCGAGTTCTTCGTATGGTTACGCCGGGGCGCCCCGGCGGCCGACCCCGAGCGGGTACGCGCGGTGGTGGCGGCCGGGCCCGAGGGCCCGGCTCCCGGCGGGAGCGTGCCGGCGGACCGGACCGGGGAGGTGACAGGGTGAGCGACGAGCGGAACCCGGCGAGCGGGAGACGAGAGGCGGAGCCGGTGGGCGACAGCGACGGGGTGAGCCCCGGCGGCACGGGCGGGCGGGTGGCCCGGTGAGCCGCACGGCGCTGCTGGTGACGCACACCGGGCGGCGGCGCAGCACCGAACACGCCCGGGCCGTCGCCGCCGACCTCATCGCGGCCGGTTTCGAGGTGCGGGTGGTGGCCGAGGAGGCCGACGACCTCGACCTGCCCGGCGTGGTGCCGGTGACCGGCCCGGAGGCGGCCGAGGGCGCCGAGATCGTCTTCGCCCTCGGCGGGGACGGCACCTTCCTGCGCGCGGCCGAGCTGGCCCGGCCGGCCAAGGCGCCGCTGCTCGGCATCAACCTGGGCAAGGTCGGCTTCCTCGCCGAGGCCGAGATCAATGACCTCGACGTGGCGGTCCGCGACGTGGTGGGGCGCAACTACACGGTGGACGAGCGGCTCACCCTGGACGTGACCGCCGAGTTCGACGGTGGGCCCACCATCGAGTCCTGGGCGCTCAACGAGATCAGCGTCGAGAAGGGCGAGCGGGCCCAGATGCTGGAGCTGCTCGTCGACGTGGACGGCCGCCCGCTGTCCCGGTACGGCTGCGACGGGGTGGTCTGCGCGACGCCCACCGGCTCCACCGCGTACGCCTTCTCCGGCGGCGGCCCGGTGGTGTGGCCGGAGGTGGAGGCCCTGCTGCTGGTGCCGATCAGCGCGCACTCGCTGTTCAGCCGGCCGCTGGTGACCGCGCCGACCTCCACGTTCTCCATCACCGTGGACCCGTTCACCACCCTCGCGGTGCTCTGCTGCGACGGCCGGCGGGTCTTCGACCTGCCGCCGGGCGCCCGGGTGACGGTGCGCCGCGGCGCGCTGCCGGTACGCATCGTCCGGCTGCGGGCCCGGCCGTTCACCGACCGGTTGGTGGCGAAGTTCGCGCTGCCCGTGGAGGGCTGGCGCGGCAGCCGGCGCTGAGCGCCCACCGAGCGGCGGCGGCGCACGTCCGGCCGCCCGGCCCGCGGTACGCCGGACACACGCCGGACCGGCGGCGGTCCGGTCCCGGTCGCCCCGTGTCCACCTGGCGACATGTCGCCGGTGCGGCGGACCGCCCCTAGTGACCAACCGATGATCTCCGGCGCAGACTCCGGTGGGCCGACCTCCTCGAGGCCGGCCCCGGAGTAGAGGAGTACATCGCATGCACCGGTCTCCACGCTGGCTCAGCGCCGGCGCGGTCGGCGCGTTGGTGGTCGGGCTCGCCGCACCGGCGTCCGCCGACCCGCCCGCCCGGCCCAGTGGCCCGAGTTCGGCCACGACCGCCCCGGGCGCCGCGCCCGCCCTCATCACCCTGATCACCGGCGACCGGGTGGAGCTGGCTCCCGCCGCATCCGGCCGGGTCGCCGCCACCGTCCGCCCCGGCCCCGGCCGGGACCGGATCACCTTCCAGACCATTCAGGCCGACGGTGGCCTGCGGGTGCTGCCCAGCGACGTCATCCCGTACGTCTCCGCCGGGGTGCTCGACTCGGACCTGTTCGACGTGCAGGAACTCGTCGCCGACGGGTACGGCGACGCCGCTCAGGGCGCGCTGCCGCTGATCGTGCGCTACCAGCAGCCGGCCGGTGGGCGGGTCCGTCCGCTCGCCGGGGCCACCGCCGCCCGGCCGTTGGAGAGCATCAACGGCGCCGCGCTGAAGGTCGGCAAGAACGACCTCGGCGGGCTGTGGACGACGCTGCGCGGCACGCCGCCGGCGCGTACCGCCGCCGGCGCGCCGGCCCGGCTCGGTGCCGGCATCGACCGCGTCTGGCTGGACGGGCGGGTCCGGGCGGACCTGGAGCACAGCGTGCCGCAGATCGGCGCGCCGGCTGCCTGGGCGGCCGGGCGCGACGGCGCGGGTGTCGAGGTGGCGGTGCTGGACACCGGCGTCGACGCGAACCACCCCGACCTGGCCGGCCGGATCATGGAGGCGAAGGACTTCAGCGGCACCGGCAGCGCGCAGGACGGGCACGGCCACGGCACCCACGTGGCGTCCACCATCGCCGGCAGTGGCGCCGCCTCCGACGGGCTGCGCAAGGGCGTCGCGCCCGGCGCGCGGCTGCTGGTCGGCAAGGTGCTGGACGATTCAGGCTCCGGCTACGAGTCGGGGATCGTCGCCGGCATGGAGTGGGCCGCCCGCTCCGGCGCCAAGGTGATCAACATGAGCCTCGGCGGGAGCCCGACCGACGGCACCGACCCGATGAGCCAGGCGCTGAACGACCTGACCGCCGAGACCGGCGCGCTCTTCGTCGTCGCCGCGGGCAACGAGGGGGCGGCGAACACCGTCGGCTCCCCGGGCGCCGCCAGCGGAGCGCTCACCGTCGGCGCGGTGGACCGCGACGACAACCTGGCGGACTTTTCCAGCCGTGGCCCGCGCATCGGTGACGGCGGCGTGAAGCCGGAGATCACCGCGCCGGGCGTCGGGATCGTCGCCGCCCGCGCCGCCGGCACCAGCATGGGCACCGCGGTGGGCGACGGGTACACCCGGGCCAACGGCACCTCGATGGCCACCCCGCACGTCGCCGGCGCGGCCGCGATCCTCGCCCAGGAACACCCCGAGTGGAGCGCTGGCCAGCTCAAGGACGCCCTGGTCAGCACGACCAAGCCGACGCCGGGGCTGACCGTCTTCGAGCAGGGCACCGGCCGGGTCGACGTGCCGCGGGCGCTGTCCCAGCGGATGTACGGTTCGGCCACCGCCGACTTCGGTCGGCTGGCCACCGGTGCCGCGGCGGTCGAGCGGACCGTGACGTACACCAACGGCACCGGCGCCGCGCAGACCCTGCGCCTGGCGCTGGAGCTGCGCAACCTCGACAACGGCACGGCTGAGCCGGACGGCCTCTCCGTGGGCACCGAGGTCACCGTCCCCGCCGGCGGCAGCGTCGCCGTTCCGCTGCGCGCCGACCCGGCGAAGCTGGACCGCGGCACGTACGGCGGCTGGCTGGTGGCGACCGGCGCGGACGGCGTCACGGTCCGCACGGCGGTCGCGCTCACCCTGAGCGGCCCGATCCACACCGTCACCCTGCGCGCGCTGGACATGGCCGGCAAGCCGGGGATGGCACCGGTGGTCACCCTCTTCGGCGAGCACTCCGACTCGGACATGCTCGGTTACCTCCTTCCCGGCATGGAGATCAAGACGCGGGTGGAGGAAGGCCCCTACCTGCTCCAGGGGCTCATCGAGCACGGCGCCCCGCTGGACGAGCAGCTCACCCTGGTCACCGACCCGGAGCTGACCGTCGACCGGGACGTCACCGTGGTGCTCGACCCGCGCAAGGGCACGCCCGTGCGCATCGAGACCCCGAAGCCGACCGAGCAGCGGGCGGCGCTCAACTTCTACGAGCACCGGGTCTTCGGCAACGGCCGGCAGGTCGACCACAGCGTGATGGCGTTCAGCACGATCCAGCAGCTCAACGTCACCCCGACCCGGCCGGTGCGGTCCGGCGAGTTCGAGTTCGCCTCCCGGTGGCAGCTGGTCGCGCCGATGGTGGACGCCCGGATCACTGGGGTGTCCGGTCCGCTGGACATCAACCTGCTGGGCCAGTCGCCGGCGCCCGCCGACCGGCGGAAGCTCCCGCTGGTCTTCGCCGGCACCGGGACCGCCGGTGAGCTGGCGCGCGCCCGTGGGGCGGCCGTGCTCCTCACCGCCAGCCCGGACGTCTCCGAGAACGACCAGGTGGCGGCGGCTGCCGCAGCCGGTGCGGTGGCGGTGCTCATCGTCCGCCCGGCGGACTTCAGCGCGTGGACGGTCTGGCGTCCGAACGGGAAGCGGCTGCCCGTTCCGGCGATGGTGGTGGCCCACGACGACGGGCAGCCGATGATCGCCGCGGCCCGGACCGGGAGCGCGACGCTGGACCTGACGCTCACCGCGAACAGCCCCTACCTGTACGACGTCTTCCAGGTGTCCGAGGACCAGATCCCGGAGCGGATCGTGCACACGGTGACCGCGGAGAACACCGCCGAGGTGACCGCCAGCTACGGCGAGACCGGCGGGCTGGACTGGGCCAGCGAGCAGCGGTTCGGCTGGCGTCCGTGGCAGACGGTCGCCATGGGCGACGACCAGCGGATCGTGCGTACCGGCACCGTCCGGCGGGAGTACGTCAGCGCCGGCGACTCCTGGTGGCAGCACCGGGTGCTGCACAAGCTCATGTGGTCGCACTGGGGTCCGCTCCAGGCTGGACTCCTTGCGCAGGCCCGGCGGTACACCGGCGACGACCGGGACACCGAGAGCTGGTACGCCCCGGTCGTCCGGCCGGCCGTGCCGGCCGCCGGAGCGCCGGTCCCCACCCGCACCGGGGACACGCTGGACCTGCGGGTCGCCGAGTTCGTCGACGCCGACGGGCACCACGCCCCGGCCGGCTTCGGTGAGGAGCAGGACGACGTCGAGGCGCGGCTCAGCCGCGACGGGCAGCAGATCGCGGACCTCTCCGACGGCTGGGCACCGGTGTCCACCACCGCGGCGGCGGCCCGCTACCGGCTGGACCTGACCACCCGGCGCGCCTCGGAGGACTGGCGCTGGGCCACCCGGACCGAGACGGCCTGGGAGTTCACCTCGGCCCGGCCGGCCGGGGACGCCGCCCAGCCGCTGTCGCTGCTGCAGGTGGACTACCGGGTCCCGGCCGACCTGCGCGGCGAGGTCGCCGGCGGCCGTCCGCACCAGCTGGAGCTGACGCTGCGCCAGCCGGCGGGCGTCCCGGCGCCGACCGGCACCAGCCTGCGGGTCGAGGTGTCGTTCGACGGCGGACAGAGCTGGCGGGCGGCGCCGGTGCACGGCTCGGGCACCCGGTTCACCGCCGTGGTGCCGGCCGGGCAGGGCACGGTGTCGCTGCGGGTGCACGCCCGCGACCGGGCCGGGAACACCGTCGACCAGACCGTGGTCGACGCGTACGGCCTGCGCTGACCCGGGCCGGGCGGGGCGGCCGTGAGCCGCCCCGCCCGGGCTCCGCTCAGATCCAGCCCCGCCGGGCGACCTGGAAGGCCAGCCCCGGCCGGGTGTCCACCCCGGCGAGGGTCATCAGGTCGGCGAGCCGCCGCTGGACGGTACGCCGGCTCACGCCGAGCTGCGAGGCGATCGACTTGTCGGGCACCCCGGCGACGAAGAGCGAGAGCAGCAACCGCTCGTCGGCGCCGGGGCCGCCGTCGGCGGGCGGCAGCCCCGTACCGGGCCGCAGCGGGGTGGCCGCGTGCCAGTGGCTGTCGAAGAGCGCCAGCAGGGCGTCGAGGAGCTGGCTGCGGCCGATCAGCGCGGCGCTCGGCGCGCCGCTGGCCCGGTCGGGCACCAGCGGGCAGATGGCGGTGGTCCGGTCGGCGATGGCCAGCCGGACCGGGAGGCTGTCGGTGACCCGGGCCTGCTCGCCGCTGAGGACCGCCTTCTCCACGTCCGCCAGGGCACCCGGCTCCGCCAGCAGCTCCCGCTCGTAGATCGCCCGGTACTCGACCCCGCGGGCCAGCGCCGCGAACTCCTCCACGTTCTCCGCGCCGGGCATGGCCAGCGGGCTGGCCCGGCAGAACCAGAGCACCTCGGTGCGCGCGTCGTCCTGCAGCCGGCGCAGCCGGGCGCGTAGCGCGTCCGCGCCGGTGACGATCTCGACCAGGTGGTCGGCGTCGTGGCGGCGGACCCCGGCCCGGTACTCCTCGGTCAGCTGGGCGACCCGGCGGCGGGCGGACTCCAGCGACTGCTGCTGGCGCAGCAGCTCGTCGCCGAGGGCCACGTCCGGCGGCAGGGGCCGCAGCGGCGGGTCGGGCTCGGCGCCGGCCGGCGCGACCAGGCCCCGGTCGCGCAGCGCGTCCAAGGTCCGGGCGAGCCGGTCGGCCGGCCACCCCATCTGGTGCGCCAGCTGCGCCGGGTGCGCGGTCGACAACCGCAGCAGCGTTCGGTACAGGCGCTCCTCGTCCTCGTCCAGACCGAGTATCCGCAGCACCTGCCGTCCACCGCTCGTCGCGTCCACGACCGGTGATCGTACGGGCGGCCGTCGCGCCGCCCGCGCCGGCTGGCAACTGTCGGGGGCCGCGTCTACTGTCGGGTGCTGTGCTGGAAGAGCTGCGCATCACCGGACTGGGCGTCATCGAGGACACCACGCTGCCCCTGGCCGGCGGGATGAACGTCATCACCGGCGAGACCGGTGCCGGCAAGACGATGGTGGTGACCGGCCTCGGCCTGCTCTTCGGCGGCCGGGCCGACGCCGGGCGGGTCCGGGCCGAGCCGGGCCGGGCGGTGGTCGAGGGGCGGCTGCGCCTCGGTGGCCGGCTCGCCGACACGGTGCACGCCCGCGTCGTCGACGCCGGCGGTGAGCCCGACGAGGACGGCTCCCTGCTGCTGAGCCGCACGGTCACCGTCGAGGGCCGGTCCCGGGCGCACCTGGGCGGCCGGAGCATGCCGGTGTCGATGCTCGGCGAGGTCGGCGAGCAGGTGGTGGCGGTGCACGGCCAGTCCGACCAGCTGCGGCTGCTGCGCCCGGCCGAGCAGCGGGCCGCGCTGGACCGGTTCGCCGGGCCGGAGCACGAGAAGCTGCTCGACTCGCTGCGCGAGGCGTACGGACGGTGGCGGCACGTGGTCGACGACCTGGCCGACCGGCGGCGCAACGCCCGGGCGCGCAACCAGGAGGCCGACCTGCTGCGGCTGGGCCTGGACGAGATCACCCGGGTCGACCCGCAACCCGGCGAGGACGACGAGCTGAAGGCCGAGGCGCAGCGGCTGGAGCACGCCGAGGGGCTGCGCACCGCGGCCCAGCTGGCACACCAGTGCGTCGCCGGTGGCGTGGAGGCCGCCGACGAGACGCCCGACGCCACGGCGCTGCTGGGCACCGCCCGGCGCACCCTGGAGGCGCAGGCCGGCACCGACCCGGCCCTCGGCGAGCTGGCCGTCCGGCTGGAGGAGGCGGCCACCCTGGTCGCCGACGTCTCCGCCGAGCTGTCGGCGTACCTGGCCGCGTTGGATGCCGACCCGGCCCGGTTGCAGGTCATCCACGAGCGGCGGGCCGCGCTGCGCGCGCTGACCCGCAAGTACGCCGACGACGTCGACGGCGTGGTCGCCTGGGCCGAGCGGGCCCGCACCCGCCTGTCCGACCTGGACACCTCCGACGAGCTTCTCGACGAGCTGGACCGCGAGG
Organism: Micromonospora sp. CPCC 205739; assembly: GCF_036906795.1. Classification (NCBI taxonomy): domain Bacteria; kingdom Bacillati; phylum Actinomycetota; class Actinomycetes; order Micromonosporales; family Micromonosporaceae; genus Micromonospora; species Micromonospora sp. CPCC 205739. The sequence continues at coordinate 13,195 of NZ_JBAKHS010000017.1, forward strand.
CCACCCGGCTCGCCGGCGAGGTGGCCGAGCTGGCCGGCCGGGTGTCCACCTCCCGGCAGGAGGCGGCGGTCCGCTTCGCCGAGCAGGTCACCGTCGAGCTGGCCGGGCTGGCCATGCCGCACGCCCGGATCGACGTGGCGGTGGTGCCGCGGCCGGTGGGTAGGAGCGAGCCGGCACTGACGGTCAACGGCACCGAGGCCGGCATCGGCCCGGACGGCGCCGACGAGGTGGAGTTGCGGCTGCTCGCCCACCCGGGCGCGCCCTCGCTGCCGCTGCAGCGCGGCGCCTCCGGCGGCGAGCTGTCCCGGGTGATGCTCGCCATCGAGGTGGTCTTCGCCGGCTCCGGCGGGCCGCCCACGCTGGTCTTCGACGAGGTGGACGCCGGCGTCGGCGGCCAGGCGGCGGTGGAGATCGGCCGCCGGCTGGCCCGGCTGGCCCGCAGCCACCAGGTGCTGGTGGTCACCCATTTGCCGCAGGTGGCCGCGTTCGCCGACCGGCACCTGGTGGTGGCGAAGGACACCGGGGGAGCGGTCACCACCAGCGGGGTCCGGGTGGTGGAGGACACCGAGCGGGCCCGGGAGCTGGCCCGGATGCTCGCGGGTTTGCCGGATTCCGACCTGGGTATCGCGCATGCGGAGGAACTTCTGGCGGTGGCGGCCAAGGAAAGGCGACCCTGACCGCCGGTATTGTGAGCGCAAGCACACCGGCCTGCGCTCCGGTGTGCTTCCCTGGGTAGGCGGCCCTGCTCAGGCATGTCGCGACAGAAAAGCCTGCCTCACATGCCAGGATGGTCACGATGCGTCTACCCACGTTGCGCCGGACCCGGAACGCGGAACCGGGCTCAGTCCTCGGCACCGCACGTCTCGATCGTCGTACCAAACGGCTGGTCGGCCGGCTCCGCCCCGGTGACATCGCGGTGATCGACCACGTCGACCTGGACCGGGTGGCGGCCGACTCGCTGGTCGCTGTCGGCGTCGCCGCGGTGCTCAACGCCAAGCCGTCGGTCTCCGGGCGCTACCCCAACCTCGGCCCCGAGGTGCTGGTGGGCGCGGGCATCCCGCTCCTGGACGACCTGGGCGAGGGGGTGTTCGAGCGGATCCGCGAGGGCGACACGATCCGGATCGAGGGCAACACCGTCTACGTCGGCGACGAGCCGGTCGCCCACGGGGACCTGCAGGACGCCGAGACCGTCGCCAAGGCGATGGCCGACGCCCGGGAGGGGCTGTCGGTCCAGCTGGAGGCGTTCGCCGCCAACACCATGGACTACCTGCGGCAGGAACGCGACCTGCTGCTCGACGGGGTGGGCGTACCGGACATCCAGACCCAGGTCCAGGGCCGGCACTGCCTGATCGTGGTCCGCGGCTACGACTACAAGGACGACCTGGACGTGCTGCGCCCGTACATCCGGGAGTTCAAGCCGGTGCTCATCGGCGTGGACGGCGGGGCGGACGCGCTGGTCGAGGCCGGGTACACCCCCGACATGATCATCGGCGACATGGACTCGGTCACGGACGACGTGCTGCGCTGCGGCGCCGAGGTGATCGTGCACGCCTACCCGGACGGGCGGGCGCCCGGCCTGGCCCGGGTCAACGGGCTCGGCGTGCCGGCGATCACCTTCCCCGCCGCCGCCACCAGCGAGGACCTGGCCATGCTGCTGGCCGACGAGAAGGGCGCCTCGCTGCTGGTGGCCGTCGGCACCCACGCCACGCTGGTCGAGTTCCTCGACAAGGGCCGTGGCGGCATGGCCTCGACCTTCCTCACCAGGCTCAAGGTCGGCGGCAAACTGGTCGACGCCAAGGGCGTGAGCCGGCTCTACCGGCAGAGCATCTCGGGCTCCTCGCTGCTGCTGCTGGTCCTCTCTGCGGTCGCCGCGATGGCCTCCGCGGTGGCGGTCTCCACCGTCGGGAAGGCGTATTTGGGCGTGGTCTCGGAGTGGTGGGACAATTTGGTGTTCCAGCTCGGCCAGCTCTTCTAGCTCCCCGACCTATCAAGAGGCTGCAAGCGTGATCAACTTCCGGTACCACGTGGTGTCCCTGACCGCGGTCTTCCTGGCGTTGGCCATCGGCCTGGTGGTCGGCACGGCCGCCCTCAACGGCCCGGTGGCGGACTCGCTCAAGGAGAACGTCAACGCGCTGCGCAAGGACAACCAGCTGATGCGTCAGTCGGTCAACAACCTGCAGAAGGAGCTGGAACTCGAGGAGGAGTACGCGGCCCAGATGGCCCAGGTCGTTCTGCCGGGCAAGCTCACCGGCAAGCGGGTGCTGGTGCTGAGCCTGCCCACCGGCCGCGACCACACCGAGGGCGTGCTGAAGATGCTCGAACTCGCCGGGGCGGACGTGACCGGCCGGGTGGACCTGCAGGACAAGTTCATCAACCCGGACAACAACACCAACCTGATGGAACTGGCGGTGACCGCCGCGCGGCCCACCGCGCCCGCCTCCGCGCTGCCCGGCAACGGCAACGGGGTCGAGACCTCCAGCGCCCTGCTGGCCAGCGTGCTGCTCGACCGCGCCCAGGGCACCCCCGCCGTCGCCGAGGCCGACCGGCGCGCCGTGCTGAACTCGTACTCCAACGCCGGCTACCTCACCACCGAGGAGAAGGTCACCGGTCCGGCCGAAGCCGTCGTGGTGGTCAGCGGGCAGCCGTACGTGGACAAGGACTCCGCCAAGAAGGACGAGTCGGTGGTGAAGGTCGCCGAGCAGTTCGACCGGACCGGCTCGATCGTGGTGGGCGGAAACGGCTCGGTCGGGGGCAACCTCGTCGGCATCGTGCGCAGCGACCCGGTGCTCGCCCAGACCATCTCCACCGTCGACAACGCCAACACCGTGCAGGGCCAGCTGGTCACCAGCCTCGCCCTGGTGCAGCAGCTCACCGAGAAGAAGGCGGGCCAGTACGGCGTCGGCGACAATGCCGGGTCCCTGCTGCCTAGACTGCCCCAGTGAGCGAACGACGTACCCCGGTGACCGGAGTCCTCCCGTCCGTCCCGTCCGGCGGCCCCGCATGAGCGGGCTGGGGCGGCTGCTGGCCGCCGCCGTCGGGGTCGCGACCGCCCGGTACGCGCTGCGCGAGATCCGCACCGCGCCGCCCGCCCCGGCGCTGGAGCGGACCAACTTCCGCGGCCACACCGTCACCCTCGCGGCCGGCCCGGCCCTCGCGGTCGGCGCCGCGGGCGCCGGCGCGTTCGGCGCCGACAGCGTCCCCGCCGGCGCGGCGGCGCTGGTGGCCGGCCTCGGCGCCGGCGCGGTCGGGCTCTACGACGACGTTGTGGGCGGGCGGCCCGAGCAGAAGACCGCCAAGGGCTTCGCCGGCCACCTGGCCGCGCTGCGCGAGGGCCGGGTCACCGCCGGCATGGTCAAGGTGGTCGGGGTGGGCGCCGCCGGGCTCGGCGCGGCCGCCCTGCTCGCCGCCGACCCCCGCGTCGCCGCGCGCCGGCCGGGCCAGCGTCCCCTCGCCCGTGCGGTCGACGTGCTGCTCGGCGCCGGGGTGGTGGCCGGCACCGCCAACCTGCTCAACCTGCTCGACCTGCGTCCCGGCCGGGCGTTGAAGTCCGGCCTGCTGCTCGGCGCCCCGCTGGCCCGGGGCCCGCACGGCGGCATCGCCGCCGGCGCGGTGGGCGCGGCGGGCGGGCTGCTCGGCGACGACCTGGACGAGCAGGTGATGATCGGCGACAGCGGCGCCAACGCCCTCGGCGCGGTGCTCGGCGTGGCGCTGGCCGCCCGCACCGGGCCGGTCGGCCGGGCCGGGATCCTGGCCGTGCTCGCCGGGCTCACCGCCGCCAGCGAGAAGGTCAGCTTCACGCAGGTCATCCAGCGCACCCCCGGCCTGCGCGAACTCGACGCCCTGGGCCGGCGATCCGACTGACGTGACCACACCGGCACCCCTCGCCGGCGCCGGCCGCGTGGCCGGAGCGGCTGCCCTCATCGCCGTCCTCACCGTGGTCAGCCGCCTGGCCGGCTTCGGTCGTACCGCGGTGTTCACCTGGACGCTGGCCCCGACCGACCTCGGCGGCGCGTACGTGGTGGCCAACGCCGTACCGAACTTCATCTTCGAGATCGTCGCCGGCGGGGCGCTGGCCAGCCTGGTCGTACCGCTGCTGGCCGGCGCGGTCGCGGCCGGCGACCGGCGGGCGGTCGCCGCCACCACCGGGGCGCTGCTCACCTGGACGGTCACCCTGCTGGTGCCCCTCGCCGTGCTGGTGGCGCTCGCCGCCGGGCCCATCGTCGGCCTGCTCGGCGACGGCCTCAGCGTGGCCCAGCAGCACAGCGGCGAGCGGATGCTGCGGCTGTTCGCGCCGCAGCTGCCGCTCTACGGCGTCGGCATCGTGCTCACCGGCGTGCTCCAAGCGCACCGGCGGTTCGCCTGGCCGGTGATCGCGCCGCTGCTCAGCAGCATCACCGTGATCACGGTCTACCTCGCCTTCACCGCCGTCGAGGGGCGGCTGGCCACCGTCGCCCAGGTCACCGGCGCGGGGGAGCTGATCCTGGCCGGCGGCACCACCGCCGGGGTGGTGGTGCTGTCGCTGTCGCTGCTGGTCCCGCTGCGCCGGCTCGGCCTGCGGCTGCGCCCCGGGTACGGCTTCCCGGCCGACGCCCGGGCCCGGGTCGGCGGCCTGGCGGTGGCCGGCGCGGTGACCGTCACCACCCAGCAGATCGCGCTGATCGTCAGCCTCAACCAGGTCACCTACGGCGCGGCGACCAACCCCGGCGTCTACAACCTCGCCCAGACCGTCTACCTGCTGCCCTGGGCGGTGCTCGCGGTGCCGCTGGCCGTCGCGGCGTACCCGACGCTGGCCGCGGCCCGGGCCGCCGGTGACGAGGACGCCTACCGGCGGACTCTCGCCCCCGCCGTGCGCGGCGTGCTGATCTTCAGCAGCCTCGGCGCCGCCGCCCTGGTGGGCGTGGCGACGCCCATCGGGTACTTCTTCTTCCCGGCGCAGACCGCGCCGGCCGCCGCCGCGGCGGTCGCCGGCTTCGCGCCCGGGCTGCTCGGCTACGGCCTCTTCGCGGTGCTCACCCGCGCCCTCTACGCCCGGGGCGAGACCCGGACCGCCACCTGGGCGACCGCCGTCGGCTGGCTGTCGGTGCCGGCCGCCGCGCTGTTGCTCGGCGCGGCCCTGCCGCTGCGCGACCGGGTACTGGCGGTGACCCTGGCCAACTCGCTGGGGATGCTGCTCCTGGGCGGCCTGCTGCTGGCCGTGGTGGCCCGCTCCGCCGGCCGGGCGGCGCTGTCCGGCGCGGGCCGGGCGGCCACCGCCGGCGTGCTCGCCGCCGCGCTCGCCGCGCCCGCCGGAGCGCTCGCCTCCCGGTGGCTCGCCGACGTGACCGGCGGCACCCCGACGACACCGGAGGCACTCGTTCAGGGCATGCTGTCCGGGGCCGTGGTGGCAGTGGTGTTCCTCGGCGTGGCCTACCTGGCCGACCGGCCGGACGTCCGGCCGCTGCTCGCCCGGGTGGGCCGGCTCGGCGGGCGACGGCGCGCCCCGGCGCCCGGTCCGGCGCAGGAGGGCAGCCCCCCGGAACGGGGCGACGGGAAGGAGACGGTGTCCCGGTGAGCGCGAGGAGTGAGCCGGGTCTGCGAGCCCCGCAGTCGCGAACGGAAGATGTCGCGGTGAGCGCGAGGAGTGAGCCGGGTCTGCGAGCCCCGCAGTCGCGAACGGAAGGTGAGCACCGATGACCGACGGGACCTCGGCGCCCCGCTGGCGGGGCACGATCGTCCTGCTGCTGGCCTCCAGCACCGGCGGGGTCGGGCAGCACGTGCGCTCGGTGGCCCGCGGCCTCACCGAGGCCGGCGCGTCCGTGCTGGTGTGCGGGCCCGCCGCCACCCAGGACCAGTTTGACTTCACCGCCGTCGGGGCCCGCTTCGCCCCGGTGGAGATCCCGGCCAGCCCCACCCCGGCCGACGCGCGGGCCGTGACCGCGCTGCGCGGGGTGCTGGCCGCCGAGACCGTGCGGGTCGTGCACGCGCACGGGCTGCGCGCCGGTCTGGTCGCCGCGCTCGCCCGCCCGGCCGCGCCGCTCGTGGTCACCTGGCACAACGCGGTGCTCGCCGGCGGGGTGCGCGGGCAGCTGTCCCGGCTGGTCGAGCGGGTGGTCGCCCGTTCCGCCCGGGTCGCGCTCGGCGCCTCCGCGGACCTGGTCGAGCGGGCCGCCGCGCTGGGCGCCACCGATGCCCGGCTCGCCCCGGTCGCCGCACCCACCCTGCCCGCCCCGCGCCGGCGGCGCGCCGCCGTCCGCGCCGAGTTCGGCGTCGGACCGGGCCAGCCGCTGGTGCTCTCCGTCGGCCGGCTGCACCCGCAGAAGCGGTACGACGTGCTGGTCGACGCGGCGGCCCGGTGGCGTACCCGGACTCCGCCGCCGGCTGTCGTCATCGCGGGCAGCGGGCCGGCGTACCTGCAACTGGCCGCCCGGATCTCCGCCGCCCGGGCGCCGGTGACGCTGCTCGGGCACCGCACCGACGTGGCGGACCTGCTCGCCGGGGCCGACCTGGCGGTGGTCACCAGCGACTGGGAGGCCCGGCAGTTGTTCGCGCAGGAGGCGCTGCGGGCGGGCGTACCGCTGGTGGCGACCGCCGTGGGTGGGCTGCCGGAGCTGGTCGGCGACGCCGCGGTGCTGGTGCCCGCGGGCGACGTCGACGCGGTCGACGCGGCGGTGCGGGCGCTGCTGGACGACGAGAGCCTCCGCGCCGACCTGGCCCGCCGCGCCGTCGCCCGCGCCGCGACCTGGCCCACCGAGGAGGACACCGTCGCCGCGCTGCTGGACCTCTACGCCCAGCTGGACCCCGACCCCGCCGGGCCGGCCGCCCCCGGCGCGGACACCCCCTCGACGGGACGCCGCTGATGCTGCGCAGACTCACCCCGGTCCTGCTCACGCTGCTCGTGGTGGTGCTCGGCGTGACCGCGCTGGCGGCCCGCCCGGAGACCGGCGCGCCCCGGCGTACCGCCGACTTCGTGGTGCTCGCCGGCGTGGCCGGGCTGCGCTGGGACGACGTCGACCCGCAGACCACCCCGACCCTGTGGCGGATGGCCGAGCAGGGTTCGATCGGCTCGCTCTCCACCCGCTCGGCGCACCGCCCCACCTGCCCGGTCGACGGGTGGCTCACCCTCGGCGCGGGCAGCTACGCGGCCTGGAACGGCAGCCGGCAGCAGGACGCCTGCCCGTCGGTCGGCGTGACGATCGAGCAGCCGGACCGGATCGGCGCGAACCTGCCCGACCAGGAGAGCGTGGTCCAGCACAACCAGGAACGGCTGCCCTGGGGGGCGGTGCCCGGTTCGCTGTCCGAGTCGGTGCGCTGCTCGGTGGCGATCGGACCCGGCGCGGCGGTGGCCGCCGCCCGACCTTTCGGCCGGGTCGACCGGTACGCCCCGAAGCTGCCCGACGACCCCGCCGACCTGCTCGGCTCCTGCGTGCTGAGCATCGTCGACCTGGGCACGGTCGCCGGTGACGACCCGGCGGCCCGGAAGGCCGAGGCCCGCCGGGTCGACGCGGCGCTGGCGACGGTGCTCGCCGCCCGGCCGCCCCGCTCGCTGGTGATGGTGGCCGGGGTCTCCGACACCGAGACGCCGTCCCGTTTGCACGTGGCGGTGGCCGACGGGCCGGGCTGGGAGGGTGGCCTGCTCACCTCGGCCAGCACCGGCCGGGAGGGCTACCTGCAACTGGTCGACCTGGCCCCGACCGCGCTCGCCGCGCTCGGCCGGCCGATGCCCGAGCGGCTCTTCCTCGGCCGTCCGGCGATCCGCGTCGACGGCCGGCCGGACGACCTGGCCGCCGCGATCGCCGCCCCGGCCGACGCCGACCGGGAGGCCGGGGCCCAGCGGACCGTGGCCGGCTGGTTCTTCGCGCTGCTCGCGCTGGCGCAGGTGGCGCTCTTCGTGATCGTGCTGCCGCTGCTGCGCCGGGCCCGCCGGCTCGCCGGCCCGCACAGCCCGCCGCCGGTCTCCCGCCGGGTGGTGGCGACCGTGGAGCTGCTGCTCATCGCCGCCGCGCTGGCGGTGCCGGCCGCGCTGCTGGCCGACGCGGTGCCCTGGTGGCGGGTGGACCACGCCGGCTGGTGGTTCGCGCTGGTGACCGCGGCCCTGGTCGTGGCGGCCACCGCCCTGGTGCGCTTCGCCCCCGGCCACGACCGCACCCTCGGCCCGCTCGGCGCGGTCGCCGGGCTGGCCACCCTGGTCGTCGGCGCGGACGTGCTCAGCGGGGCCCGGTTGCAGCTCAACGGGGTGGTCGGCTACTCGGCGCTGGAGGGCGGCCGGTTCTCCGGGCTGGGCACGGTCGGCCTCGGGGTGTTCCTGGCCGGCGCGCTGCTCAGCGCCGGCTGGCTCGCCCAACGGTTCCGCCGGGCGTGGCGGCCCATGGTGGTGGTGACGGTCGGCGGCACGGCCGTCGTGGTGGTCGGCAGCCCGTACCTCGGCTCGGATCCGATCGGCGCGGTCGCGTTGACCGCCGGGGTGGCGGTCGCCGCCGCGATCAGCACCGGCGGCTGGCTCACCGTCAGCCGGCTGGTCTGGGCCGCCATGGCCGGGCTGGCGCTGACCATCGGGTACGCCGTGGTGGACGTGCGCCGGCCGGCGGAGGAGCGGGGCAGCCTCGGCCGCTTCCTCGCCGCCCTCGGCGACGGCACCGGCGGGTTGACGGTGCACCGTGCCGGCACCGCGAACTTCGAGACGCTGGTGAACAGCCCGCTGTCCGTGCTGGCCGTGGTCGGCGCCCTGCTGGTCTGGTTCGCCCTGCTCCAGCCCTGGGGCGGGCTGATGCGGCTCTTCGGCATCTACCCGGCGATCCGGGCGGCGATGGCCGGCACCGCCGTGGCGGCGGCGATCGGCGGGCTGCTCGGCGGGTCGGCCCTGGACGTGGCCGGGGCGGCCGGCGCGCTGGTGGTGCCGATGGCGGCGCTGGCCTCGCTGCGGGTGCTCGACCACTCCACCGACCGCACCCAACCGGGCGCCGGCCGGCAGCGCGGCGACGGGCCGTCCGGCCCGCCCGCCGGGGACGCGCCGGACGGCGGACCGGGCGGGGGTGCCACCACGACGGCCGACGAAGGCTCGCGGGCCGACCGCGCGGAGCCCGACGGCGGGCGTACCGGCGATGTCGACGCGGCCGGCGGCGGAGCGCCCGCCGCGGTCGAGGGCACTTCCGGTGACCGGAGCCCGGCGACCGGCGACACCAGGACCGACACCAAGACCGACACCGACGCCGTCGGCGGCAGCGAGGGCGGCGAGGGCGGCGACGGCGACGGCGGGGCGCGGCCCGCGGGCGAGCGGGCGGGGGCCGACCGCCCCGGCGTGCCGGCCGCGCGGACCCCGGAGACGCCCGCCACGCCATCGACCGAGGTCGCGACGGGCTGACCCACGGCGGCCTCCGGAGCCGGTCGGGGCGGGTGCGACGCCCGCCCCGGGTCGGGGAGGTGTTACCGTGGAATCCCGTGGATCGCGTGATCACTTTGCTGATCGGCACGGCGGTTCGCACGACCGCTACGGACGACACGGGAGCAGGCCTTGGCCCCTTCAGCACGGACGACCAGGCACATTTTCGTCACCGGAGGCGTCGCCTCCTCGCTGGGTAAGGGCCTCACCGCCTCCAGCCTCGGCAATCTGCTCACCGCGCGTGGGTTGCGCGTGGTGATGCAGAAGCTCGACCCGTACCTCAACGTCGACCCCGGGACGATGAACCCGTTCCAGCACGGCGAGGTCTTCATCACCGAGGACGGCGCCGAGACCGACCTCGACGTCGGGCACTACGAGCGCTTCCTCGACCGGGACCTGTCCGGCAAGGCGAACGTCACCACCGGCCAGATCTACTCGGACGTGATCGCCAAGGAGCGGCGCGGCGAGTACCTGGGCGACACCGTCCAGGTGATCCCGCACATCACCAACGAGATCAAGTCGCGCATCGTCGGCATGGCCGACCCGGACGGCGACGGCCAGATCCCGGACGTGGTGATCACCGAGGTCGGCGGCACGGTCGGCGACATCGAGTCGCTGCCCTTCCTGGAGGCGATCCGCCAGGTCCGCCATGACCTCGGCCGGGACAACTGCTTCTACCTGCACGTCTCGCTGGTGCCGTACCTGGCGCCCTCGGGGGAGCTGAAGACCAAGCCGACCCAGCATTCGGTGGCCCAGCTGCGCAACATCGGCATCCAGCCCGACGCCATCGTGCTGCGCTGTGACCGGGAGATCCCGGAGAAGCTCAAGGAGAAGCTCTCGCTCTACTGCGACGTGGACCGGGAGGCGGTCGTCGCCGCCCCGGACGCGCCGAGCATCTACGACATCCCGAAGGTGCTGCACCGCGAGGGCCTCGACGCGTACGTGGTGCGCCGGCTCGGCCTCTCCTTCCGGGACGTGGACTGGGCCAGCTGGGACGACCTGCTGGACCGGGTGCACCAGCCGCACCACACGGTGACCGTCGCGGTGGTCGGCAAGTACGTCGACCTGCCCGACGCGTACCTGTCGGTGAGCGAGGCGATTCGGGCCGCCGGCTTCGGCCACCGGGCCCGGGTGCAGCTGCGCTGGGTGCCCAGCGACGACTGCGTCACCCCGGCCGGCGCGGCGGCCGCCCTGGCCGGCGCGGACGGCATCGTCATCCCGGGCGGCTTCGGCGTGCGCGGCATCGAGGGCAAGATCGGCACCGCCCGGTACGCCCGGGAGAACGGCATCCCGCTGCTCGGCCTCTGCCTCGGCCTGCAGTGCATGACCATCGAGGTGGCCCGCCACCTGGCCGGGCTGGACGGGGCCAACTCGCTGGAGTTCGACGAGGAGGCGAAGCACCCGGTCATCGCCACCATGGCCGACCAGGAGGACATCGTCGCCGGCAAGGGCGACCTGGGCGGCACCATGCGGCTCGGGGCGTACCCGGCGGCGCTGGCCGAGGGGTCGCTGGTCGCGGAGGCGTACGGCAGCACCGAGGTCAGCGAGCGGCACCGGCACCGGTACGAGGTGAACAACGCCTACCGTGACCAGCTCACCAAGGCCGGCCTGCACATCTCCGGTACCTCGCCGGACGGCCGGCTGGTCGAGTTCATCGAGCTGGACCGGAGCCTGCACCCGTTCTTCGTGGCCACCCAGGCGCACCCGGAGGTCAAGAGCCGTCCGACCCGCCCGCACCCGCTGTTCGCGGCGTTCGTGAAGGCGGCCGTGGCGTACTCGGAGGCCGACCAGCTGCCGGTGGACCTGGACGCGGTGGCGGAGGCCCCGAGCCCGAAGAAGGCCTCCCGCAACGGCGCGAGCGCGAAGGCGGCGTCCGCCTCGTGAGCGCCGTCGAGCACCGCTACGAGCTGCGCGACCGCCAGGAACGCTTCCGTGGCCGGATCTTCTCCGTGGTCACCGACGAGGTGACCATGCCCGGCGGCGACACCGCGAAGCGGGACTACGTCCGGCACGTCGGCGCGGTCGCCGTGGTGGCCCTGGACGACGCCGGCCAGGTGGTGCTCGTCCGGCAGTACCGGCAGCCGGTGGGGCGGCACCTGTGGGAGCTGCCCGCCGGGCTGATGGACGTCGACGGCGAGCAGTTGCCGGCGGCGGCCGCCCGGGAGTTGGCCGAGGAGGCGGACCTGACCGCCGGCACGCTCGACCTGCTGGTCGACGTGCACACCTCGCCGGGCTTCTCCGACGAGGTGGTCCGGGTGTTCCTCGCCCGCGACCTGGCCGACGTGCCGGCCGATGAGCGGCACGAGCGCCGTGAGGAGGAGGCCGACATCCAGATCGTCCGGCTCGACCTGGACGAGGCGGTCGGCATGGTGCTGGCCGGGGAGATCACCAACGGGCCGTGCGTGGCCGGGCTGCTCGCCGCCGCCCGGGCCCGCGACACCGGCTGGTCGGTGCTGCGCCGGGCCGACGCCCCGCTGCCCCGCTAGACCGGGTACGCCCCGAAGGGCCGCGCGGTTCGCCGCGCGGCCCTTCCGCGTACCGCCCCCGCCCCGGCCCGTGCTTGCGGCGTGTCGCCGGTGTCCCGTCGTCGGGAGGCCCCGACACGCCGCAACCGGGAGCCGAGCACCCGGGACCGAGTGCGGCGGGGTGGACACGCGGCGTGTCGGCTGCGGCTTCCGCCCGGCGGTGCCCGTCGTGCGGTGCGACGATGAGGGCGAACGCCGAGCGGGGGAGCTGACCGCACGCCTGACACATCGTCAGGCGTATCGGGCACCGGATGTCACTGTGCTGGGCCCCGGAGGGTGCTCCCGCGCCTAGACTGCCGCCGGCGGGACCGGTCGACCGCGCCGGCAAAGGGGCCGTCGCGGGGCCGAGCAGTCGGGGGTGAGCTGCCCCGAAGAGAGGTGTCTGCATCGTGAAGGTCGGAATCCCACGCGAGGTCAAGAACCACGAGTACCGCGTGGCGATCACGCCGGCGGGCGTCAACGAGTTCACCCGCAACGGGCACGAGGTCTTCGTCGAGTCCGGTGCCGGCGTCGGCTCCAGCATCACCGACGACGAGTTCGCCGCCGCGGGCGCCAAGATCCTGCCCACCGCCGACGGGGTGTGGGACACCGCCGAGCTGGTGCTCAAGGTCAAGGAGCCGATCGCCGAGGAGTACCACCGGATGCACGAGGGGCAGGTGCTCTTCACCTACCTGCACCTGGCCGCCTCGAAGGAGTGCACCGACGCGCTGATCGACCGCAAGGTCACCGGCATCGCCTACGAGACCGTCGAGCTGCCCGACCGGTCGCTGCCGCTGCTCGCCCCGATGTCCGAGGTGGCCGGCCGGCTCGCCCCGCAGGTGGGCGCCTTCTACATGATGCGCACCGGCGGTGGCCGGGGCGTGCTGCCCGGCGGCGTCTCCGGCGTGTACGCGGCGAAGACCGTGGTCATCGGCGCCGGTGTCTCCGGCCTGAACGCCGCCGCCATCGCGCTGGGCCTGCAGTCCGAGGTGCTGCTGCTGGACAAGAACGTCGCCCGGCTGCGCCAGGCCGACGCCATCTACCGGGGCCACCTGCAGACCGTCGCCTCCAACGCGTATGAGATCGAGCGGGCGGTGCTCGACGCCGACCTGGTCATCGGCGCGGTGCTGGTGCCGGGCGCGAAGGCGCCGAAGCTCATCTCCAACGAGCTGGTCTCCCGGATGAAGCCCGGCAGCGTGCTCGTCGACATCGCCATCGACCAGGGCGGCTGCTTCGAGGACTCGCGGCCCACCACGCACGCCGAACCGGTCTACAAGGTGCACGACTCGATCTTCTACTGCGTGGCGAACATGCCGGGCGCGGTGCCGAACACCAGCACCTACGCGCTGACCAACGTCACCCTGCCGTACGCGCTGGAGCTGGCCAACCAGGGCTGGCGCGAGGCGCTGCGCCGCGACCCGGCCCTGGCGCTGGGCCTGAACACCCACGCCGGCCAGGTCACCTACGGCCCGGTCGCCGAGGCGCACGGCATGCCGACCCTGCCGCTGGCCGAGGTGCTGGCCTGACCGCTGCACCGGACACCGCCGGCGCGGGCGTGCAGCCCGCGCCGGCGCTGCGCCGTGCCGTCCGCGGCTACCTCGACCACCTGACCGTCGAGCGTGGCCTGTCGGCGAACACGCTCTCGTCGTACCGGCGGGACCTGGAGCGGTACCTGGATACCCTGGCGACGGCCGGGGTGACCGACCTGGCCGCCGTCGGACCGGGGCAGGTCGAGGCGCACCTGGCCCGGCTGCGGGCCGGGGACGACGGCCAACCGCCGCTGGCGGTCTCCTCGGCGGCCCGGGCGGCCTCCGCGGTGCGCGGGCTGCACCGCTTCGCGCTGCGCGAGGGGCTGGCCGGCACCGACCCCAGCCGCGACGTCCGGCCGCCCACGCCGCCGCGCCGGCTGCCCCGGGCGCTGCCGGTCGACGCCGTGGTCCGGCTGCTGGAGACCGCCGGGGCGGTGACGGCCACCGGTGACGGCGCGGCCCTCGCGCTGCGCGACCGGGCGTTGCTGGAGTTCCTGTACGGCACCGGCGCGCGGATCTCCGAGGCGGTCGGCGCCGCGGTGGACGACCTCGACGTCGACGAGGGCACCGCGCTGCTGCGCGGCAAGGGCGGGCGCACCCGCCTGGTCCCGATCGGCGGATACGCCGTCGAGGCGCTGCGCGCCTGGCTGGTGCGGGCCCGGCCCGGGCTGGTCGCCGCCGGGCGGGGCACCCCGGCGGTCTTCGTCAACGCCCGGGGCGGCGCGCTGACCCGGCAGGGCGCCTGGACGATCCTGCGCCGCGCCGCCGAGCGCGCCGGGCTGCCCGTGGACAGGCCGCACGCGGTCTCCCCGCACACCCTGCGCCACTCGTACGCCACCCACCTGCTCGACGGCGGCGCCGACGTGCGGGTGGTGCAGGAACTGCTCGGCCACGCCTCGGTGACCACCACCCAGGTGTACACGTTGGTCACCGTGGAGCGGCTGCGCGAGGTGTACGCGACCGCGCATCCCCGCGCCCGCGGCTGACCCGGCCGCCATTCGGACCGGGCGGGACGGCCGACACGCCGGACCGGTACCGAACGCGCTGCTGGTCGGTGGCGTACAGTCGGCATCGGCGCGGACCTCCTGGGGCGACATCCGGGGTGCGCAGCGGCGCCGCGCAGGACGTCGGACGGCTCCGACGCCGGTGGTCGTCGGGAGGGGGCAACGAGGACATGGCTGGCAACGGTGATCGTGCCGACGCCTGGACGTCGGAGCTCCGCGAGCAGCAGGCATCGCTCGGCGCGGACCTGGGTCCGGCGGACCCGGCCGCCTACACGATGCGCAAGCCGATCCCGGAACCGATGCCGACCGACCGGCACGGGCCGGCGCGCATCATCGCGATGGCCAACCAGAAGGGTGGCGTCGGAAAGACGACCACCACCATCAACCTCGGTGCGGCGCTCGCCGAGTACGGCCGCAAGGTGCTGCTGGTCGACTTCGACCCGCAGGGCGCCCTCTCGGTCGGGCTGGGCGTCAACCCGCACAACCTCGACCTGTCGGTCTACAACCTGCTCATGCAGGACGACGTCACCGCCGAGGACGTCCTGATCAAGACCGACGTCGCCGGGCTGCACCTGCTGCCCGCCAACATCGACCTCTCCGCCGCGGAGATCCAGCTGGTCAACGAGGTCGCCCGGGAGATGGCCCTGGCCCGGGTGCTGCGGACGGTCCGCAAGGAGTACGACTACATCCTGATCGACTGCCAGCCCTCGCTGGGCCTGCTGGCGATCAACGCGCTCACCGTGGCGCACGGCGTGCTCATCCCGCTGGAGTGCGAGTTCTTCAGCCTGCGCGGGGTGGCGCTGCTGCTGGACACCATCGACAAGGTGCGCGAGCGGCTCAACTTCGACCTGGAGTTGGAAGGCATCCTCGCCACCATGTACGACAGCCGCACCACCCACTGCCGTCAGGTGCTGCAGCGGGTGGTCGAGGCGTTCGGCGACAAGGTCTACCAGACCGTCATCACCAAGACCGTGAAGTTCCCCGAGTCCACGGTGGCCGGTGCGCCGATCACCACCCTCGACCCGGCCTCCTCCGGGGCGCGCAACTACCGGCAGCTGGCCCGTGAGGTGATCGCCGCCCAGGCGGACCGGTAGGTCGAGGTGCACCTTCCCGCCGGTGAGCCCGGGGTGTGGACTACGGTCGTCCGGTGACCGCCCCACCCCTGGATCCGCCGACGACCCCGGAGCAGCCCCCCGTGCTGGCCGCCGAGGCCGCCGCCGAGGTGGCCACGGACGCGGCCGGGGTACCGCAGGCGGGGGAGAGCGCCGGTTTCACCGTCCGGCTGGCGAACTTCACCGGCCCCTTCGACCTGCTGCTGCAACTGATCGGCAAGCACAAGCTCGACGTCACCGAGGTGGCCCTGCACCAGGTCACCGACGAGTTCATCGCCTACATCCGGGCGATGGGCGACCAGTGGGACCTGGACGAGGCGAGCGAGTTCCTGCTCATCGCGGCCACCCTGCTCGACCTGAAGGCGGCCCGGCTGCTGCCCGCCGCCGAGGTCGAGGACGAGGAGGACCTGGCCCTGCTGGAGGCGCGGGACCTGCTCTTCGCCCGGCTGTTGCAGTACAAGGCGTACAAGGAGGCGGCGGCGCACATCGCCGAGCTGGAGGCGGTGGGTGGCCGGCGCTACCCGCGGGCGGTCACCCTGGAGCCCCGGTACGCCGAGGCGCTGCCCGACCTGGTGCTCGGCATCGGCCCGGAGCGGCTGCTCAAGCTCGCGATCAGGGCGATGACCCCGAAGCCGACGCCCGAGGTCTCCATCGCGCACGTGCACATGGTGCGGGTCAGCGTCCGGGAGCACGCGGCGATCCTCACCGAGCGGCTGCGCCGCGCCGGGACCGCCACCTTCTCGCTGCTCTGCGCCGACTGCGAGATCACCCTGGAGGTGGTGGCCCGCTTCCTGGCGCTGCTGGAACTGTACCGGGAGGGGCTGGTCTCCTTCGTGCAGGACCAGGCGCTGGAGGAGCTGACGGTGCGCTGGACCGGCCCCGCCGACGGCGACACCGAGCTGCACATCGACGAGTACGCCGGCTCGGCGGAGGCGGCGGAACCCGACGGCGCCGCGGGGGCGCCGGCCGCGCCGGCGGACGGGGACACCACGGGTACGACGGAGGAGCGAGCGGGATGAGCGACGAGGAGCGCCGGGACTCCCTGGCCGACCAGGCGGCCGCCTGGATTCCACCCTGGGAACGCCCCACCCCGCCCCGCGACGAACCCGCCGAGCCGCCCGCCGAGCCGCCCGACGAGCCCGCCGAGCCTGCCGAGGCATCGGACGAGCCGTTCGCCGAGGCGTCCGCGCCGACCGCCGACCTCACCGAGGCCTCCGTACCGGCGGGCGACGCCGAGCCGACCGCCATCCCCGTTCCGCCGGAAGACGCCGAGGCGACCGCCGGCCCCGCGCCGACGGGTGGCACGGACGAGCCGGCGGGGGAGGGCGCGGCTGCCGGCGTACCCCGGAGGCAACCGGCACCCCGGCGGCGGGCGACGCCCGCGCCGGAGCCGGCGCCGGTGCTGGACGACGCGGAGCTGCGCGGCGCGCTGGAGGCCATCCTGCTGGTGGTGGACGAGCCGGTCAGCGAGCTGGTCCTGGCCCAGGTGCTGGAGCAGCCCGCCGAGCGGGTCGGGCCGATGCTGGACGAGATCGCCGCCGGCTACACCGCCGCCGGGCACGGTTTCGAGCTGCGCCGGGCGGCCGGTGGCTGGCGTCTCTACACCCGCCCGGAGTACGCCACCTACGTGGAACGATTCGTCCTGGACGGGCAGTCGGTACGGCTGACCCAGGCCGCGCTGGAGACCCTCGCGGTGATCGCCTACAAGCAGCCAGTCACCCGTTCGCGGATCTCGGCCATCCGGGGTGTCAACTGCGACGGGGTCATCCGTACGCTGGTGTCCCGCGGGCTGGTCGAGGAGTGCGGCACCGAACCGGACAGCGGGGCGTTCCTCTACCGGACCACCACGATGTTCCTGGAGAAGCTGGGGCTGAACTCGGTGGACGACCTCCCGCCGCTCGCCCCGTTCCTCCCCGACGACGTAGAAGAGCTTGCTGATGCCACGCGATGACCGCACCCCCCGACCCGACGCGCCCACCTACGAGGGGGCCGAGCGCCTGCAGAAGGTGCTCGCCGCCGCCGGTGTCGGCTCCCGGCGCGCCTGCGAGGACCTGATCTTCCGCCGTCGGGTCACCGTCAACGGCCGGGTCGCCCAGCTCGGCGACAAGGTCGACCCGACCCGCGACGTCATCCACGTCGACGGCGAGCGCCTCCAGGCCGACAACCGGCTGGTCTACCTGGCCCTGAACAAGCCGCGCGGGGTGGTTTCCACCATGGCGGACGAAAAGGGACGCACCGCGCTCAACGACTTCATCGGCAACCGGGTCGAGCAGCGGGTCTACCACGTCGGGCGGCTCGACGCCGACAGCGAGGGCCTGCTGCTGCTCACCAACGACGGCACCCTCGCCCACAAGCTCATGCACCCGTCGTACGAGGTGCTGAAGACCTACCTGTGCGAGGTGGCCGGGCCGATCCCGCGCAACCTGGGCAAGCGGCTGATGGCCGGGGTCGAGCTGGAGGACGGCCCGGTGAAGGTCGACTCGTTCAAGGTGGTGGACACCCTGGGCAAGACCGCCCAGGTGGAGCTCTCGCTGCACGAGGGGCGCAAGCACATCGTCCGGCGGCTGCTGGCCGAGGTCGGGCACCCGGTGTCCCGGCTGGTGCGTACCGCGATCGGGCCGATCCGGCTGGGCGACCTGCGCGCCGGGCGGACCCGGCGGCTGACCAACGCCGAGGTCGCGGCCCTGTTCAAGGCCGTGGGTGACTGACCCCCCGCGATCGGGGTAGGGCTGCCGGTAGGCTTCGTCGCGGCCGGCGGGCCGCAGGGTGGCGCGGGTCGCCCCCGGCGGCGTCTCGCGCCGCCGCCCGCGAGGCGCGGGCATGATTGACGATGGACAACCGCTCAACGGCGCCGGAGACACCGGTGACCCGCGAGGTACGGGCTGAGGAGGACGACGGTGGAGGAAAACGTACGGGCCGGGCGCTGCGTGGTCGCTGTGGACGGGCCGTCCGGTACGGGTAAGTCCACCGTCTCGCGGCGGCTCGCCGTCAGCCTCGGTGCCCGCTACCTCGACACGGGGGCCATGTACCGGGCGATCACCTGGGCCGTGCTGCGCTCGGGGGTCGACCTGACCGACGTGGAGTCGGTGGCCAAGGTCGCCCGCGAGGTCGACCTGCGCATCGGCACCGACCCCCAGGGGTACGGGGTGACCGCCGACGGCGTGAACGTCGACCGGGAGATCCGTGGCCCCGAGGTGACCGGGGCGGTCTCCGCCGTGGCCGCCGTGGCGGCGGTGCGCGAGCTGCTGGTCGCTCGGCAGCGTCAGATGATCGCCAACGCCGGCCGGATCGTGGTCGAGGGCCGCGACATCGGCTCGGTGGTGGCGCCCGACGCGGACCTGAAGGTCTACCTGACCGCCTCCGAGACGGCCCGCGCCCAGCGGCGCAGCGCCGAGGACGCGGCCGACGTGGCGGCGACCGCCGCCGACCTGGCCCGGCGGGACCGGCTCGACTCGACCCGCAAGGTCAACCCCCTGCAGCAGGCTCCGGACGCGGTCGAGGTGGACACCACCGAGCTGAGCATCGACGGGGTCGTCGCCCGGCTGCGCGAACTGCTCACCGAACGGGGAGTGGCATGAGCGAGGACAACGGCGGCTGGGTGGAGCTGCGGGAGCCGGACCTCGACGTCGAGGAGCCGTCCGCCCCGCAGCCGGTGGTGGCCGTGGTGGGCCGCCCCAACGTGGGCAAGTCGACGCTGGTCAACCGGATCATCGGCCGCCGTCAGGCGGTCGTCGAGGACGTCCCCGGGGTCACCCGGGACCGGGTGCCCTACGACGCGCAGTGGAACGGCCGGGCGTTCACCGTGGTGGACACCGGTGGCTGGGAGCCGGACGCCAAGGACCGGGCCGCGGCGATCGCCGCGCAGGCCGAGACGGCCGTGGCCACCGCCGACGTGGTGGTCTTCGTGGTCGACGCGATGGTCGGTTCGACCGATGTGGACGAGGCCGCGGTGAAGATGCTGCGGCGCAGCGCCAAGCCGGTCATCCTGGTGGCGAACAAGACCGACAACACCGCCATCGAGATGGAGGCGACCTCGCTCTGGTCGCTCGGCCTCGGTGAGCCGTACCCGGTCTCCGCGCTGCACGGCCGGGGCTCCGGCGAACTGCTCGACGCCATCCTGGACGCCATGCCCGAGGCGCCGAAGATCGTCGAGAACCGGCCCCGCGGCCCGCGCCGGGTGGCGTTGGTCGGCCGCCCCAACGTGGGCAAGTCCAGCCTGCTCAACCGGTTCTCCGGTGAGGAGCGGGCGGTGGTCGACGCGGTCGCCGGCACCACCGTCGACCCGGTCGACAGCCTGGTGGAGATCGGTGGCGAGACCTGGCAGCTGGTGGACACCGCCGGGCTGCGCAAGCGGGTCGGCAAGGCCAGCGGCACCGAGTACTACGCCAGCCTGCGGACCTCGTCGGCCATCGAGGCGGCCGAGGTGGCGGTGGTGCTGCTCGACGCCAGCGAGCCGATCAGCGAGCAGGACCAGCGGATCCTGACCATGGTCACCGAGTCCGGGCGGGCCCTGGTCATCGCCTTCAACAAGTGGGACCTGGTCGACGCCGACCGCCGGTACTACCTGGACAAGGAGATCGACCGGGAGCTGCGGCGCATCCCCTGGGCGATCCGGCTCAACCTGTCGGCGATGACCGGCCGGGCTGTCGACAAGCTCGCGCCGGCGCTGCGCAAGGCGCTGGCGAGCTGGGAGACCCGGGTGCCGACCGCGCAGCTCAACCAGTGGCTGACCGCGCTGGTGCAGGCCACCCCGCACCCGGTGCGCGGTGGCCGGGCCCCGAAGATCCTCTTCGCCACCCAGGCGGGGGTCGCGCCGCCGCGGTTCGTGCTCTTCACCACCGCGCCGCTGGACGCCGGCTACCAACGCTTCGTCGAGCGCAAGCTGCGCGAGGAGTTCGGCTTCGAGGGCAGCCCGGTGGAGATCTCCGTACGCCCGCGCAAGAAGCTCGGCCCCGGCGGCCGCGGCAAGGCGCACGGCTGACCCTGTTTTTCCTGGATGCCGGGGGGAGCGCCGCTCCCCCCGGCATCCTCTTTCCTAGGACGCTCTAGGGGGAGTGGCGGGGGACGCCGCGACGCGGGAGGGGCCTGTGCGCGTGGTGCGAAGATCCTGCGCTAAGCTGTACCGGCTGCCGCGGGGGAGACCGCGCGGGGGCATCGGGACGTGGCGCAGCTTGGTAGCGCACTTGACTGGGGGTCAAGGGGTCGTCGGTTCGAATCCGGCCGTCCCGACGCAGGTCAAAGGCCATCTGGAATCTTCCAGATGGCCTTTTCTGATCTTGTACAGCAGCGAAGTACAGCAACGGCTCATTGAGTCTTCGCCATCTTCGAACATGCAGGTCGGAGGCTCTGGCGTGGCGCTCGCTCGGGATACTCATGCTGATCTCGGGCGCGGCCCACGGCTGGCGACGGCGTCCGCGAGGGTCTCAGCCAGGTCTCCGTTGTATGTAGTGTGCGGAAGTGACAAGAAGCGAGCGACTCGCGGACCAGCTGGACCGGCACTGGCACAAGAACCTGCGGCCGCGGCTGCACGGTCTTGCCGATGAGGAGTACTTCTGGGAGCCGGTGCGTGGCTGCTGGAGCATCCGCCCACGTGGCACGTCGGCCGCACCGATGTCGGTGGGTTCGGGGGAATGGACGATGGACTCCGCGTCCCCTGACCCGGTGCCGGCGCCGGTGACCACGATTGCCTGGCGGCTGGCGCACATCATCGTCTCCTGCCTCGGCTATCGGGTCGGATGGCACTTCGGCGGCCAGGACGTCGACTCTCAGACATTCGCCTACGCGGGGACCGCTGACGAGGCGCTAAAACAGCTCGATGAGATGTATGGGAGATGGAACGCGGGGGTCCGCGAGCTCTCGGACGCTGACCTGGAGAATCCGCCGACGGTGGGTCCCGAGCGGTTTCCCATGGAGGGCATCGTCCTGCACGTCAACCGGGAGCTGATCCATCACGGCGCCGAGATTTCCCTGCTGCGCGACCTCTACCGCTGTCAGGACGGAGCCGTACCGCGCCGCATATGACTTTCCGGTAACCGGCGATCGAGCTTCGGAAACCTACGTGGACCTCAGTGCGCGCGCTGGTCAGCAGTGAAACGACGATGTAGGCGTGCAAGGTGCTGCTCTCAGCAGCGGACAGGAGTGCCTTGGCGTGGTCGAGTGTCAGTGACCCGTCCAAGCCGACGGCGGCGCGGTCAATCCGGCGCACGATTCGGCCTGGTCCGAATTCAATTGACAGGATGATCAAGCGGGTTCTACGGTCGCGCCGATGCGCCCTGGAGAGATCGTCGTCGCTGTCGAGCAGGTACGTGCCCTGATCGACGAGCAGTTCCCCGAATGGTCGGACCTGCCGATCGTTCCGCAGCCGTTGAACGGCACCGACAACGCGCTGTTCCGGCTGGGTGATTCCCTGACGGCACGGCTGCCGCGGGCGCAGTGGGCGGTCGACCAGGTGGCGACCGACGCGACCTGGCTGCCGCGGCTGGCGCCGCATCTTCCGGTGCCGGTGCCGGTGCCGGTCGCGGTCGGCCGGCCGGGCGGGGACTATCCGTGGCCGTGGACGGTCGTCCCGTGGCTGGACGGGCGCAATCCGGAAGCCGGGCAGGACCTCGTCGACCTCGCCGTCGACCTCGCCGGCTTCGTGCGCGCGATGATCGCGATCGACCCGATGGGCGGGCCGGTCAAGGAGGGGATTCAGCGCGGCGTACCTCTGGTGCAGCGGGACGAGCTGACCCGCCGGTCGATCGCGGCGCTGGGCGACCGGATCGACGGGCGGGCGGTGACCGCGGCGTGGGACGAGGCGATGGCGGCGGACGAGTGGCCCGGACCGCCGGTATGGCTGCACGGTGATCTCCTGGAAGGCAACCTGCTGGTCGACCGGGGCAGGCTCACCGGGGTGATCGACTTCGGCGGTCTCGGCCGCGGCGATCCGGCGGTCGAGGTGCGGCCGGGCTGGAGCCTGTTCGATGCCCGCGCGCGGGCCGCCTACCGGGAGGCGCTCGGGTTCGACGAGGCGACCTGGGTGCGCGGGTGGGCTTGGATGCTGTCGGGCTCGCTCTACTGGCTGGCGGACCTGTGGGACTCGATCAGCGAGGACGACCGCGAGGACACGATCCGCTACATCGACTACATCGTGCGTCACCGCCACGACTGAACCTGCGGTGCCCACGCGATCACCGTCGGGCGACGGCTAGGACGGCAGCGTCGAGAGCCCGGCCGCCAAGCTGGGCCGGCTGACGCTGGGCGAGCAGCGCGGCCGGGGCCGCCCACCTTGCGAGTCGGATGTCGCAGATCAGTTGGCGGACGACTGTCGCGCATCAGTCGACGGAGGACAGGCCGACTGCCGGCGAGTGGTCCAAAGTTTCTGTACGTCTTCAAGGCGGCCCGCAACGGGCCGCACGCGCCGCCGCCAGGGCGCGTGGCCTGCACTTCGCTGTCGCTCCGCTCCGGCCACGCAAGACGCCCGGCGGCTGGCGCGGAGAGCGGGGAAGCCCGGAGGGCCGCCGCAGAACGACAGACCGTTGACCGGTGATGTGGTAGGCCGGCAGCCGGCCGAGCCGCGCGACCACGAGCCCGCGCGGCGTAGGGCAGGGCACGCCGGCTGCGTCGGCGAGCCGGCGGCGGTCGCGGGGTTGCGGTTACTGCGCATCCGGCGGGGGCGCTCCGGCTCCAGGATGGCCGGGGCTGCGCCGGCGGGTCGCGGTCCGTGGGTGGTGGCGGTAGGCCATTCCGCCTGCCATCGACCCGGGCAAGCCGAGCAGACCACCGCCCGGCCCGCCAGCGTCCGTACGAACCGTCAAGGTCCGCTTGACGTGGCGGGCCGGGCGGCGGCCCGCTCCCCAGAAAGGCGGGTCGATGGCAGACGGGATGGCAAGCAAGGTAACAGCGGTGATGATCTCAGTAGGATGCTGAGATGTCTCGACCAGTGATCTTCGACCTCTTCCATACCCTGATCCAGGGGGCCGACGAGGAGCGTGACCGGGTAGTCGGCGGGATGGCGGTCATGGTTGGGGTGGCTCCGGCCGAGCTGGTCGCCGCGTACCACGCCACCTGGCGGGACCGACTGGTCCGGTGGGACGTGGAGGAGACCGTCCGCATCCTCGCCGGACGCCTCGGCGGCACACCAACCAACGAACAGGTGACACGGGCCGGTGAGCATCGGCGAGCCCTCGGGCGCCGGGTGCTGGACAGCGTCTCGACCGCCACTCTGGACGTGCTCGACGCGCTACGCGGCGACGGGCATCCGCTGGCCCTCATCAGCAACGCCACCTCGGACACTGCCGAGGCATGGCCGCAGAGTCCGCTTGCCCAACGGTTCGATGTCGCGGTCTTCTCCTGCGATGTCGGGCTGGCCAAGCCCGACCCGGCGATCTATCACCTTGCTGCCGAGCGCCTGGGTATTGGGCCGGCGGAGTGCGTCTTTGTTGGCGACGGCGCAGACGGTGAGCTGGCCGGGGCGGCAGCGGTCGGTATGACCGTCTTCCGGACCACGGAGCACAACGACACCGACCCGGGCTGGGGCGGGCGGGCTTTCGCTACCCTGGGCGACCTGCCCGCCATACTCCGAGAGCCGTTCAAGGTCATGGAGCCGTCCGGGGCACACACGGGGCACAAAACAGCGTGAAACGTCGGCAAACAGCGACCAATGACTTGAGCCCAAAACGGGACGTGACCAGCGCGCCGACCAGGCTGCCGCAGGAGGGCGCACCTAAGTTCCGCTTCAACATGTGTACTTGCGGCAACCCGGTTGCCTCAGCCGAGGCGGTCTTGGTTGGCCTCACTCCCAGTCACCTCACCCGACCACCAGCCGGGTTGGTCAGACTCGTGCAAACGCACTGTCAGAAGGCAGCCGCCGGCCTCCTCGATGAAGTCAAGCAGCGCTGCCTGCGCTTGCGTCGGAGGGACGTCGGAGGGCACGGAGAGCGCTCCGTCCAAGACGCCCTTCCCGGAGTACACGGCGCACCGCCACTTCGGTGCGGTAGAGCACGAGACCGGTGGGCCGGCGCAGTGTTGCACGCCAGTCGGCGTGCTTAGAAGCCATGACCACATCTTGGCATCGCAGGTGTTCGTCAGCGGGGCGGCAGACGCGACAGCAACAGTGACAGCAACAGTGACAGCAACGGGCTCGAACGGAGACACCCGGGGCGAGCACCCCGTGGACGATCGGCCGACGTCGGCGACGTGAACGGATGCCGGCAGACGAGGCGGCAGTTCCTACAAGCGAGGGGCCGGTTCTCCGGGCCGTCGCTGGGCTGTCAGATGCCGACCAAAGACGACCGACGACGCCCAGCAGCGCCCGAAGAAACAGCAGGTCAGCCACCATGCAAGGGCGGCTGACCTGGTGGGCGACGGACGAGTCGACCTGTACGCCGGATTCTGGTCTGGACGAGCGGCTGGCTACCGTCTGGGCATGCCCGAGGACCATTTTGCGATGAAGCTAAGCCACGACCAGGCGCTGGTGCTATCAGACTGGCTTGATCGCGTGATCGGGACGGCGGCGTTCGATCGCCTGGTCGACGACCCCGCCGTCTGGTCTGCGTTGTACAGCATCAGCGGTCCCTTGGAGACCTCGCTGCCTGAGCTGTTCATGCCGGACTACAAGGCGCGGTTGGAAGCGGCTCGGGAACGCCTCGGGGGAGCGAGCCGGCCCATGACGGGTGAGTGAAAACTTGGGTGACGACCGGAGCGGACGCGCCTGGACGGGCCAGGATGACGACGGACTGTTTCCGCAGGTCGTTCATGCTGCCAGCGCAGGTCACACATGCACGCTGGTTCTTTCACACCGAAGGCGTCAGGGCCTAAGTGGTTGGCACCGGGGCAGCCCGCAGTCGCGGCGTAGGCGAGGATTGCTGCCATGGCTGACGTTCCGAGTGCGTCTCGCTGCTCGATCCAGCATCGTTGGGGAAGCGGCGAGGAGGTTTCTTCGGTTGACCAGCTTGGGGTTCTGCTTGAGGAGCTAGAGGCCGACGACCCGGAGCACCCTGACGTGTGGATCAGCGATAACGAGGCTGGCTACAGCGTGTCGGCGTTCGCGGGAAGCCGAGGGCTTGTGATCTGGGAGGATCACGACGAAGTCCGCGGCCCGCTGCACATGGATGGCTACTCGCGGCCCCAAATGCTGGACCTGTTCCGGGTGGTTCTGCAGGGGCGAGTGGCCGAGGTCGATTCGCTGCCCTGGTTGCCGGGATACGGAAACCGACCGACGGTGACGATGAGAGCCCGCACCGAAGCGTTCGCCGTGCCCGATGCGTGCCCGATGCAGCGGTCAACACCGGCCCACAGCGGCACCCCGGCAGCCGCAAGCTGAACGCTCCGTGCTCCCTCGCCAGGCAGCGCGACTACCGACGGTGCGGATCAACCCGATTCCCAAGCTGATGCTCGGCACCTTCCAGACTGACGGTGCGGCTGCTCGCCTTCGTCTTGTTCGGGTAAGTTGCCTGGGCGTGATGATTAGCGAGCCTGTGTTGGTTGCCGAAGTCGCACCGCCGTCGGCTACCTCGTCGCCGATCATCCCGCCGGCTCTCGCCAACGCCCGGCGGTTCCAGTGGATCGCCGATGGCACTGCTCACGTCCTGGACTGTGCTTCGCTTACCGACGGTGGCTCACTCGGACCATATGTGACGTTCCCGATCGCCGGCTGGACGAAGCGGGCCAGCGGTGACATTGCCCCGGACGGCACCTCCGTGGTCTACGCGACGCAGACCGAGGTCGCCTGCGTGCTTGCGGATGGCACCGTACGGTGGCAGATACCGCTCGACCCGCCCGCACACTCGTCCATCGGCCGGGCTGACTGCGCGTTTTCGCTCGACGGCAAGCAACTATGGCTGTATCTGCCGGATGCGATGCTTGGCCGGGGCGAGGACTGTTGGCGGGTGCTCGACCCCGCCGACGGAACACTCATCGCTGAGACCACCCTGCCCACGGTCGGGCAAGGCGCGGTGCACGCGATGCACCCGGACGGCCAGCAGGTGATCCTCGACGTCGGGGAAGGCCAGGACGGGCTGTACCTGTTCCGGGGTAGCTTGGACGGCGGCCGCCTGGTGGTCGAACCGTATTCCTGGCACGACCAGGGCTGCGCCGCCATGGCCCCGGACGGTCTGTCGTTCATGACGCTGAGCCACGAGGAAGACGAAATCACCTTCTGGACCTTCCCAGAGGGGCAGCGGCAGTTGTCCCTGACCCTGGACGCTTTCGGCCCGCCGATTGCCGGTGTGAATGGGGCAGACAACACCGAGCTCGACGATGCGGACGAGAACGACGAGCAGGACGACGAGTTTGCGGCCGATGTTGAGGTCGAGGACCTGGCGCGTTTTGGGTTCGACGGTGGCTACCTCGACGCTGCTCGGGCCATGATTCTCGTTGACGACACCGGGGACATGGAGGAGCACCGGCACTTCCTCGTCGACGTCGCAACCGGTCGGCCGCTTACGCAGCTCCGGGTGGCGGCGACGGAGACTCCGATGTTGCTCGGGGACGGTTCGTGGTTGTCGATCGGCGACGAGGGCAAGGTCACCCGCTGGAGGATGCCGCACCCGCCCCATCTGCCTGAGTGACGATCGGGGCGCACACTGGCAGACGAGCATGGACGCTGGCGGAGTATCACTCCAGCTCACTTCGCCAACAACGCCAGGTCAGAGCCGAGTGCTGGTTGCCTGGGGGTCAAGGGGTCGTCGGTTCGAATCCGGCCGTCCCGACGCAGGTCAAAGGGCCATCCGGAATCTTCCGGGTGGCCTTTTCTGATTCGGCCAGAGACTAGCGACCTCGGCGGTCTAGTCCTGCCCGGCATCATCTTTCACCAGGATCCGGACATCGATCATCTTCGCCGGCCTGCGGTTCGCTAGTACAACCCGCTCATCCTGCTGCCACCCATTGCGGGTCCCACCCATCCCCATACGCAGCGTGCCGCACGTCGTTGGCGTGGAGGCAGCCGGACTACCCCTACCACCGCACCGCTTCCGCTCCTCGCCGCTGCGCGGCTGCGGACGCGTTCTAGCCGGGGTCGACAGACCGCCCGGGCGGCACCCGCACCGTCTGTCGAGGCGAGTGCCACCCGAGTTGCCGGGACGACGGTGGCCGGCGGGCACGACGTCGCCTCTGTTCGGGGCTGGCCAGCCAACGACACACCCCCGTGAAGGTGTCGGTGACGACCAGCATTCGAGCGGTGCGCCGGCTGCGTACCGCTCAGCGGGCGTTGTCTTCATCGATCCTCAAACCACCCTTGGTAGGCACCGGTGCGTACCAGGCGGTGGCCTTGAGTACGGGGGCGGCAGCACGAATGCCGGCCGGTCCCCTGCGAGTCGCCCTACCCGAACAATGCCCGCAGACCCGCCCGGCGTACAGGCGCTGGGTGATGGCGATTCGGTGGAGATTGATAACTTTTTCTTTATGGATCGTTACTGCCTCGACGAGCGGCTACAACCCCGGTTCCCATCCGCCTCGCGTGAACCCAGCCTTCATCAACTGCGGCTGTTCCTGGTCCTGGCCGAGGAGTTGCATTTCGGTCGGGCCGCCCAACGGCTCTTCCTGAGCCAGCCGGCCCTCAGCCAGCAGATCCGCGCACTGGAGGACCGGCTCGATGTCAACCTGCTGCACCGTTCCTCCCGCCAGGTGCAGCTCACCCTCGCGGGTCAGGCTCTGCTACCCAAGGCACGCGACTCGGTCGACGCCATGACCCGGCTACAGGACCTCGCCGCCGCGTACTCTCGGACGACCCAGGGCAAGCTGCGGATCGGAGCCATCGGCGGGGAGGCCTTCATGCCCTACGCGACCGCCATCCTCACCGAGTTGTCCACCCAGCACCCCGCGATCACCGTCGAGATCCGCTCGGTCCACTTCGTCGAGCAGGTCTACGCCTTACCCCGGGGCGACGTGGACGCGGCGTTCCTACGTCCGCCGCTGCCGCCAGGGCTACGGAGCCTGCACCTGTCGACTGAGCCCCGGGTCGCCTGCCTGCCCGCTGACGATCCGCTGGTGACGCAGGCGCCGTTGACCCTGGCGCAGCTGTCTGACCGGGTGATGGTCGACGTCCCGATCCCGGAACTACGACAGTGGTGGGACTTCTGGACGGTCAACCCCCGCCCCGACGGCAGTGCCGTACGGTACGGGCCGATAGCCGGGGACATGGAGGTGCTGCTGTCGGCGGTCGCTCGTGGCCAGGCCATCGCCTTCCTGCCCGCCGAAGCCCGCCACGCCTACACCCGCCGGGGCGTCGCCTACGTCGATGTCATCGACCTACCGCCGTCCACAGCGGCCCTGGCCTGGCTCCCCCGCCGCGACAACCCTGCCCTCACCGCCCTGCTCCAGGCCGCACGCACCGTGGTAGGCCGTGCTGACCATGATTGGGGGGCGAGGGGCCGGCCTGATTCTGCCTTGTCCAGCGAGGGGTGACTGGCACAGCATCCCGACCGCCTGGACCCGATGTCAGGGCGGGTTCTTGACCGGCCGCCGTCACCAGTCCGGTGACGGATCGAGTAGCCGCCAAATCCGGCGGCTCGCTCATGTCGGCCGAGTGCCCCTGCCGCAGGCAGATTCACCTCCACCCGTTCGGTCATGGGAGAGACCGTAACCCCAGTTGATCACCTGCGTATCGTCCTGACTGCGACGGTGACTATCCATCAGCGATGCTGACGCAGCGCCTGGCGGTGATCTGGTGACGACGTACCGGCGGCGCGGGCATTGGCGCACCGGTTCGGGCGGCACTCGGCACTGGGTGAGCACCCACAAGGTGACCCGCTCGTCTGCCAGGTCCTCCGCGTCGCTTCGGCGGAGCTACGCGAGACCATCCTTCACAGCGTCAGCGAAGCCACCGCGAGGCCCCGCGAGCACCTCTAGCAGCGTGGTGGGGTGGATCAGCCCGAATGCTCGCTGCCCGATCTGCGGCGCGGCGGTCTACTTCTACGCCAATGAGCGCGGTAGCCGCGTCTTCTTCGATGACCTGGGGCCGCCGTGGCCCAAGCATCCGTGCACTGACAATCCCATGCGGCAGGTGACGACGGTCAGTGGTCGCCGGGCACCCCACGTCCGTGACTTCAGTGTCGGACAGCGCCCGGGCGATCTGCGCGACCGTCGATGGAAGACGCACGTGGTCGACGGCGTCACGATCGAGGGCGGGCAGTCGCGGATCACTCTCGAGCCGCTGGGTGAGTCCGAGCGGAAGCCCACTTGGACTGTGTCGAGGCCGTTGCCCCTGCGGGCGGGCGACCTCGTGTTCGTGAGGGCACGGCAGATGTCGTATTTCGACACCGGCACGTGCGAACCCGTGGTCGTCGAGGATGCCGGGCGGCCCCCTGCGATCGCTCAAAGGCTGATCACCGAACGGGACAGGCAGCACGTCCTGGCGACGCTCATCCCGCGAGTGGCCGCAGGGGAGCTGAGGACCGGCGAATTGGCGGACGTGAAGGTCGCCGTTCAAGCCGCCCGAACTCGCGGCGAGCTGGCCGATGCACTCAAGATCAGAGTCGAAGACCTGAAGATCGCGCCGCCTCGCCCCGGCGACCTGTGGCTGCTCGCGATCGCGTTCGTGCTCATGGTCGGGGCGACCACTGCCGCCGAGGGCGGACGCTCCTTCCTGATGATGCTTCCCGGACTGCTGCTCATGGCGACGGCGGTCTACCGTCTGAACCCGGACATGGAACGTGGGCCCCGGATCGTCCTTGCCGTGTCGGCAGCCCTGGTGGCGATCTGTCCCGCCGGTGCGCTCGGCGGTGCGATCCAGGTCGAGATCCTCCACCACTGACCGCGAACCGGCCGGTCCGTTTCCTCTATCGCCAGCTGGCGGTCTGGTCCCGGCAGCATCCCCAGCGAGCCCGAAGCCGCCCGGCAGCGCAGATTGCCGTACTGCCCGCCACCATAGGTGCCGGGCAGCCCACGGCCGACTGGCAGGAGCGCGTATCGTTTGACGCGAGTTCCCCCGGCGGGCCAGCCGCTGTCGGAGCGGGTCACGCACCGTAGCCGCAGCGGGCTTGCGTCGATATCCGGATCTGTCGAGTTGAGTGCGGTCAGTGCCTTTGGATCTCCCAGGCCGGCTGCTGGGGCTCGTCGTTGTGCACAATGATGTCGACGCGATCGGTCGGGCAGACCGTAGCGAAGTAGAACTGCTGGGAGGGGATGTAACGCTCGCGCCAGCGCCGTTCGACGTCGGCCGGAGATGACAACCGGCGCTCTCGGATCACGGCACGATCCACGGTCTTCTCGAGGGCCGTCGACACGAAGATGCGCAGGTCCCACCGATCAATCAGCTCTGGGCGCATGAGGAAGACGCCGTCGAAGACCAGGACGGCGTCGGCGGGGGCGGTCGTGGCCGGCGGGGACAAGGCAGTGTCCCTGGTGTGGTCGTAGACCACGTGTTGGAAGCGTCGATCTCCGCCCGGGCCGAGCGGATCGAGCAGAACCCGGTTCAGCGCGCCGTAGTCGTGAGTGTCGAAGTAGCAGCCTTCGGCCGAGTACTCGCCGCGCGGATAGCGTTGCGCCCGGGGAAAGAGGAAATCGTCGATCGCCGCGCGGATAACGTCGTGGCCCTGTGTGTGCAGGACGACCGCCAGTTCGTCGGCGAGGGTGGTCTTGCCGGCGGCGGGCGGTCCGTCGATGGCAACTCGCGTCGGGTGTGCGACGGTGACGGACCCGACTGCCTCAGCTAGGCGGCCGAGCAACTCGTCGCGGGTGCCTTGGTCCATGTCCTGCCCCGTCCTAGTATCGCAAGGTCGCCATGTCGGGCCGACCATATGCGCGCCAGCCCTTTCGCGCCTGCCACTGCCGGAGTAAGCGAAGTTGCCGCATGCGGAAGTGGCTGTGGTCGTGGCGCAAACGCACTGTCATGCCGACCCTTTTCAAGGAGTCCTCCGACGAGGAGAGAAAGGAGCGGCTGGGCGAGCTGGGGCCGATGGTCCTGGAGATCATCAACGCCCACGTCCACTCCTTCTCGCTGGTCGCCTCCGAGGAGGAAGCCCTCGTGCTGGACGCCCAGGGCATCGCCATCCTCACAGAGCTGATGTCCCTTGTCCGCCCTAGGCCGAGGCGCCCTCGGGTTCGGTGCGTGCAAGCGCAGCAATTGGGAGTGGCAGTTGCCCTGCAGGATGTCGCTCGATGAACTCGCGAAACACCTCAACCTGAGCCCCGGCTTCTCCACGACGATCTGTCCACGACACTTGCCAGCTACGCGCAGAACGGCGGCATCCGCGGATGTGCCCTTCAGCCTGCGCCGGCCGGCCGCGCTGGCCAGCACCGGCGGGCACTCGGAGCAGGCGGCCCGCCCGGTACGAGGAGTCGATGGAGGTGCTCCGCAAGCTCGGCGACCATGCCACCGAAGCCGGCGGCCTCTGCGAGCTCGCCCTGCTCGGCATCGATCGGGGTGACCGCCACCCAGGCCGAGAAGCTGCTCGACACCGCGTTGCGTCTGATGTGGTAGATCGGCTCCCGGCCAGTGGAGATCGGGATCCGGCAGCAGCAGGGCAACCTCTACCTGGACAAGGGTGATTAGGACAGTCTGCCCGGCGGCCACTGCGGTCCGTAGCGGCTGAGGGTCTCATTGATGCGTGACGGTGCGGCGGTGACGTTGTCGACCGGCCCCGCCGCAGTCGGGCTGTACGACATGGACGGTATCGGCGATCACCGCGATCAGGCGAGGGCGGCACCAGCGGGCCTGCTCGCGCACGCGCCGGTACATGGTGGGCAGCCTCATCTCCGGGCGGCCCAGGGCCTGCCGTACCGGGCGGCGTTCCACGCACTCGGCGTGCCAAGCAGCGCAAAGATCCGGTCCCGCTCGCTCAGGCATGCCCGCCCAGACGGGAGCGGCCACCGCGGGGCCGGTGGTACCCCGCCAGACCTTCAGATCGTGACGGTGATCCATCGCCGAATGTGACGAGTCCTTGGGATGAGCCGCCGCATGGCGGTCCAGGATGCGGCGACCGGGACTTGTGCCACTGTTTGTGAAGGAATCTACTTTATCCGAAACCTCCATCTGGGGCCAAAACCCCTCTCAGGGGACGATTCGGTCGAATACGCTGCGACTCGCCCGCGAAATGGCGGTACGTCACTATTAAGTAGCTCTGGGTGTGTCCGGGGTGGCTCTCTGGAGGGGTCATGAGCAACAACCGACGGCTGCGGCGAGGGCTGGAGCACGGCCGCGCCGCTTCAGGGTTGAGTTCTGCCCTGCTGGTGGTCGGGATGACGGGTGGCCCCGCAGCCGCAGCGCAACCTGTGGAAGCGAAATCGTCCGCCCAGGGCGTGCACATCGGTACGCCCGATCCGCTCGGCCAGTACGGCGGGTGGCCATCGTCCTGGTCGGCTGTCCGCCAAGACGGCGGCGGACCTGACGATTCGTGGGACCACTACCCCGTCAGGCCACCGGACTACGGCCCGCAGGGCTGGCAGGGCCCGTGGGGTGGGCACGACGGGGGCAGGCGGCCGAACTGGGATTACCCGCACGACTCGCAAGGCTCCCAGGGCACTCAAGGCCCCCAAGGTGTTCAAGGCCCCCAGGGAATTCACGGTGCCCAGGGCGACGCGGGTGCTCAAGGTGCTCAAGGCGGCCAGGGCGATGTCGGCGCTCAAGGTGCCCAGGGCGAGGCAGGGGCTCAAGGCGCTCAAGGATTTCAGGGTGCCCAGGGCAGCGCGGGCGTTCAAGGCGCTCAAGGAGCCCAAGGCGATGCAGGCGCGCAAGGCGCTGGAGGAGCCCAGGGCGAGGCGGGCGTTCAAGGCGCTCAAGGCGCCCAGGGCGATACGGGCGCGCAGGGCGTCCAGGGAGTGCAGGGTGCCCAGGGCGAGGCGGGGGCTCAAGGCGTTCAAGGCGTTCAAGGTGCTCAAGGATTTCAGGGTGCCCAGGGCGCGCAGGGCGCGCAGGGCGTCCAGGGCGCGCAGGGTGCCCAGGGCGAGGCGGGGGCTCAAGGCGTTCAAGGTGCTCAAGGATTTCAGGGTGCCCAGGGCGATGCGGGCGCCCAGGGCGCGCAGGGTGCCCAGGGCGAGGCGGGCGTTCAAGGCGTTCAAGGTGCTCAAGGATTCCAGGGTGCCCAGGGCGAGGCGGGCGCGCAGGGCGCCCAGGGCGCCCAGGGTGCCCAGGGCGAGGCGGGCGCGCAGGGTGCCCAGGGCGATGCAGGCGTCCAGGGCGCGCAGGGCGTCCAGGGCGATGCGGGCGTCCAGGGCGCGCAGGGTGCCCAGGGCGATGCGGGCGCTCAGGGCGTTCAAGGTGCCCAGGGTGATGCGGGCGTCCAGGGCGCGCAGGGTGCCCAGGGTGATGCGGGCGTCCAGGGCGCCCAGGGCGTCCAGGGCGAGGCGGGCGTTCAAGGTGCTCAAGGTGCCCAGGGTGATGCGGGCGCCCAGGGTGCCCAGGGATTTCAGGGTGCCCAGGGCGAGGCGGGCGCCCAGGGCGCGCAGGGTGCCCAGGGCGAGGCGGGCGCCCAAGGTGCCCAAGGAGATGCGGGCGTCCAGGGCGCGCAGGGTGCCCAGGGCGAGGCGGGCGTTCAAGGTGCTCAAGGATTTCAGGGTGCTCAAGGCGATGCGGGCGCCCAGGGCGCCCAGGGCGTCCAGGGCGAGGCGGGGGCTCAAGGCCTTCAAGGCGCTCAAGGATTTCAAGGTGCCCAGGGCGACGCGGGCGCTCAAGGTGCCCAGGGCGCCCAGGGTGAAGCGGGCGTTCAAGGTGCTCAAGGATTTCAGGGTGCCCAGGGCGAGGCGGGCGCTCAAGGTGCCCAGGGTGACGCGGGTGCCCAGGGCCCGCAGGGAGTGGCGGGCAACGGAATCCAGTCCGCCTACATTCAGGGCCCGCTGACCGTGATTGCGGACACCCCCGTCAATTTCGGGTGTGAGCCCGGAGACATTGCTGTCGGAACCGGATACCAGCTCTCGGGTGCGGGCGTCAATCCGGTGCTAATCCAGCCGCTTTCGATCAGTGGCTACCAGTTCACCTTCACCGGCGGAGGCGCCGACATCTGGGTGTCCTGCATCTCACCCACCACGCCGGTGGTGTTCGGGCCTGCGGCCAACACGTCGGGCCGGGCGACGGCCGACAGTAGCAATGCCAGCCGGCCGAACGGCAAGTCGGACCGCTCCGTTACCGTTAAGGAGGAAGAATGAGCATGCGTCAGGTATTCGGGTCACTCGCCTGTGGTGCGGTCCTGCTGACCGGAGTCGCGGGATGCAGCGAGAAGTCTGCTGACAAGCCGCAGACGAGCAACTCCGGCAACAGCGACAAGGCGAACGGCGGCACCAACACCGGAACCGCCCCGGCGGATTTGCTGAAGCTGGGTGTCGAGCAGGGCCAAGCCGGCAACTTCGACGCGGCGAAGGCCACCTTCGAGAAGGTGCTGGCCGCCGAGGCCGACAACAAGTTCGCCTGGTTCAATCTGGGCTTCATCGCCCAGTCGCGCAACCAGGCCGACGAGGCGATCCGCAACTACGACAAGGCATTGGCGGCCGATGCCAACTACAAGCCGGCCCTCTACAACAAGGCCATTGCACTGGAAAGGAAGGCCCCGACGACGTCGATGGACATCTACCGCAAGGTGGTGTCGATCGACAACAAGTCGTCAACCGCCTACCTCCGACTGGGCATGCTGCTGTCCCAATCCGGTGACGACGCGGCAGCCCGGGACGCCTTCAAGGCGGCGATCCGACTGGACAAGGGGCTCACCTCAGCCGTTCCGGCTAAGTACCGCACAGCCCCGACCGCTAAGTCCTCGGCTCCGGCGGGCAGGTGATTGGCTCAATGCATGCACCCCGCGTGACGGTCTTCACCGGAAGCAACCGCACCCGTTTCATCGACGAATGTTTCCAATCACTGGTCGAGCAGACCTTCACCGACTGGGAATGGGTTGTCATTCTCAATCAGGGGTCTCGTTGGCGGCCCGAGAGGCACGACGATCGGATCCGGCTCATTGTCCAGGACAACCTGAACGGCGTTGGCGCTGTGAAGGGGTACGCCTGCGCCGAGGCTGCCGGGGACATCCTGGTCGAGCTCGACGACGACGATCTGCTCAGCAGCGACTGTCTGCAAGAGATCGTCGACGCCTTCGA
This sequence comes from Micromonospora sp. CPCC 205739, assembly GCF_036906795.1. Taxonomy (NCBI): domain Bacteria; kingdom Bacillati; phylum Actinomycetota; class Actinomycetes; order Micromonosporales; family Micromonosporaceae; genus Micromonospora; species Micromonospora sp. CPCC 205739. Next base: position 48,697 of record NZ_JBAKHS010000017.1, read on the forward strand.
CTCCCACCCGGAGGTAGGGTTCGTCTACAGCGACACCGCGCAGATTCAGGAGGACGGCGGCCGCTGTGAAGACCGTTTCGCGAGTTCATTCGGCTGGCGGCACTACGACGAGAAGGTGGACGGCCGCGAGGTGCTGGCCTGCCGGGCGTTGCCGCCGACGCCGCACAATGTGAGCTACATCTGGTACGCACCGAACCATGTGCGGGCCTTCCGCCGGGACATCTACGAGAAGGTCGGCGGATACGACGTGTCGCTCGACGTCGCGGACGACGCCGACCTCATGGCCCGGATCTACCAGGTGAGCGAGTTCCATCACATTCAAAAATGCCTGTACCTGCAGCGCATGCATGCCAAGAACACGCAGCGCATTCCGGAGTTCAACGCCCGTATCCAGCAGCGTACGGTGGAGATCTACGACCGGAACATTCAACAGAACGCGCTGGCCTGGTCAAGGCGGCAAGGTCTCTTGGCACTCGACCTGGGTGCCGCCCACAACAAGCCGGAGGGATATCTCGGTCTGGACTACCACGACGGGGCGGGCGTCGACATGGTCTGCGATGTAACGAAGGGGATCGACCTTCCCGACAACAGTGTCGGGGTCATTCGGGCTGTGGATTTCCTGGAACATGTTCCGGACAAGATCGCACTCTTCAACGAGTTGTACCGACTGCTAGCGCCGAACGGAATGCTGTTGTCGCTGACGCCAAGCACCGACGGTCGGGGAGCCTACCAGGATCCGACGCATGTGGCGTTCTACAACGAAAATTCGTTCTGGTATTTCACGGACGCCAAATATTCTCGGTTCGTGCCTGAAATCAAATGCCGATTCCAGGCGTCGCGGTTGGTCACGTACTTTCCGAGCGAATGGCACCAGACGCATAACATCCCGTACGTCTCCGCGAATCTCATCGCGATCAAGGACGACGCCCTACGCAACGGCGGCCCGCTGAACATATGACTATCGGGCGGGGCGCAGCCGGCGTCCGTGTCGGACTCCTCGGTCCTGGTGGCCGGTGCAGCAGCTGGCCGCGTACCCGCTGGGAGCTGGCTGTCGATATGACCAGGCTGACCCCGTGGTGGTCGCGGCAGCCTACTCTCCGGGCAACGACGCTAGGCCCCGTGCGCGGCGTGGGTCTGGTGGCAGCCAGGGAAGCGGCGACATGTCCAGCGCGCAGTTGTACGACAGCATCGGAGCCACTTACACCGCGACGCGGCGCACCGAGCCGCGGATCGCCGCAAGGGTTTGGGCTGCGCTCGGCGATGCGCGACGGTATTGAATGTCGGGGCTGGTACCGGCTCCTACGGGCCCGCCGACCGTGAGGACACTGCGGTGGAACCGTCGGCGCTCATGCGTGCGAGCGCCCCGCAGGCGCAGCGCCGTGCGTGGCTGCCGCCGCGGAGAGCCTTCCGTTCGAGGACCAGTCCTTCGACGCAGCGACGGGTTTCTGCCACCATCCATCACTGGCAGGACCCGATCGGGCCTGCGCGAGATGCGGCGCGTTGCTCGCCGCCTGGTGGTGTTCACGCACGACACCGATGACACCGGATGGCTCCGTCGGTTCTGGCTTACTCGCGACTACCTGCCTGAAGTCGCTGACCTCCTTGTCGGCCGGGCTTCGCTGACCGAACTGGCCGGTGCGATCGGAGCCCGCGTGGAGCCGGTGCTCATCCCGTGGGACTGCGTCGGCGGCTTCTTCGAGGCCTACTGGCGCCGACCCGAGGCCTACCTGGACGAGCAGGTCCGTCGCGGAGTATCGGTCTGGGCCAGAGTCGGGCCGGACGCCGAGCAGAGGGCAGTGCACAGTCTGCGTGATGACCTCGCCTCAGGTCGGTGGGAAGAACGCAGCGGCGGAGATCCGGTCCATGGCGACCGCACCGCTCAGCTGCGCCGGCCGTTCGGGGGCCGGCGGGCAGGGCGAGGACTAGCCGCTTCCATGGTTCTGCAGCAGTCGACGCTGACCCCGGCCGGCAGGGCCGGTGTGGGAGCGTCTGCCAGTACCGGGAACGACAGGCTCTCCCCGATCGTCCTCGGCCCCGGTTTGCTGGCTGTTGCCCGGTGCGACGCCGGCGTGGCGGGGATAGTGAACCGGGCGTGCTGAGCGCCCGGGTGCAACCGCGACACGACAATCTGCGAAGGACATGCGATGCGAGCGACCTTGATGTACGGCGCCGGGGATGTGCGGGTGGAGGAAATCCCGGACCCGGTGCTGCAGCAGCCCACCGATGCGATCGTACGAATCGTGCGCACCTGCGTGTGCGGCAGCGACCTGCATCCCTACCACAACATGCCGGCCTCGGAACAGGGCACGCAGATGGGGCACGAGTTCCTCGGCGTCGTCGAGGACCTCGGCGCGGAGGTGACCGGACTGAAGAAGGGCGACCTGGCGGTGGCGCCCTTTGCGTTCCAGGACAACACCTGCGACTTCTGCCGTGAGGGCGTGCAGACCTCCTGCCGCCACGGCGGCTTCTTCAGCGAGGCCCAGGCCGAGCTGATCCGCGTCCCGCAGGCGACCGGCACCCTGGTCAAGCTGCCGGTCGGCGAGGACTCCGCGCTGCTGCCGTCGCTGCTGACCCTGGCCGACGTGTACGGCACCGGCTACCACGCCGCCAAGCGGGCCAACGTCACCCCCCGCACCACCGTCACCGTGATCGGCGACGGGGCGGTCGGCCTGCTCGCCGTGCTGTCGGCGAGGCAGCTCGGCGCCGAGCGGATCATCCTGATGGGCCGACACAAGTCCCGCACCGACCTGGGCGTCGAGTTCGGCGCCACCGACGTGGTGGCCGAGCGCGGCGAGGAAGGGATCGCCAAGGTGCGCGAGCTGACCGGCGGTGACGGCACCCACGCCGTGCTGGAGGCCGTCGGCTACCGGGCGGCCTACGAGCAGGCGCTCGGCGTGGTCCGCGCGGGCGGCGTGATCAGCCGCGTCGGCGTGCCGCAGTACGACGAGGGACCGATCGGCTGGGGCCTGTTCGGGGCCAACCTCACCCTCACCGGCGGCCCCGCCCCGGTCCGGGCGTACATCGACGAGCTGCTCCCCGGCATCCTTGACGGCTCGGTCGAGCCCGGCAAGGTCTTCGACCGCACCGTCAGCCTCGACGAGGTGCCCGACGGGTACCGCGCGATGGACCGTCGTGAGGCCCTCAAGGTCCTGGTCCGTCCCTGACCGGCCACGCCTCCGGGGACCAGCGGTGTGCTTGACCGTGGCGGGTCGGTTGCGGCCCGCTGCCCAGCATCGACGCTGACATGAGGTCCACTCTCATGCGATCGTCTGGGCCATGCTCCAGGCCGCTACCAGGACCGCCAGTCCTGCCTTCGTCATCGTCTGGGCGGTCTTCGCCTGTCTCATCGGGGTGATCTGGATCAGTTGCGGCATCGTCGAACTGAGAGATCGCGAGGCACGCCGACCGTCCAGCCTGCCGCGATGGTTGCGATCATCGCCCTGGCTCGCCAACCCGAGGCTAATGATCTTCGTCGGATGCGCCGCTGTTGCCGTCGCTGTTGTCGTCGCGTTGGTGGGGCTGCTCTCCGCATCTGCTGAGTGACCCTGTCGGTGGCGGACGGGTGCGAACGGCGGCGGGGGGAAAGGAATCGCTGGTAAGAACGCCCGCCTTCACGTGATCGGCTGCTCCATCCGCTCGACCCACTGGGCCCGCCAGGCCGGCGGTTCCCAGGGCTCGCCGAAGTAGATCCGCTCGCGGACGACCTTGCCGTCGCGGAACTCCATGATCCCGACGGCCATCATGGGCCGATCGTCGTACCGGATGGTGTACTCGTTGACCCACAGATCCCCGCAGCCGATGGTCCGGTGCAGCTGGAACTCCTGGCGGGCGGGGTAGCGGGACCGGAAGGCGGTGATGTTGGCCTTGCCGCGGATGCGCTCGCCGCCCTGGGGCCACTCCAGCACCGCGTCGTCGGCGTAGATCTCGGAAGCGCGGGCGATGTCGTCGCCAGGCCCGCCGCCGGGTGCGCTGACGTTGGAGGCCGCGAAGTGGGCTTTGATCATCGCCCGTGCGACGGTCTCGTCCATAGCTCAACCTTCCGTCCGAACGGAGGTTTGCCTGTTGACCTGCGTACCTGGACGCTAGCACCGGCGGGCGCCGCCCGGTGCCGGACGCCGCGGACGTCCCCCGGCGGACCGCGCCGCCGGACCGGGGTCAGGGCCAGGTCCTGGCCTGAGCGTCGAAGACCTCCGGCGCACTCGCCACGGGCAGGACGCAGACCAGGTGCCCGCCCGGCACCCGCAGGACGCGACAGTCCAGCCACCGGGCCACCTGCGTGGCGCCGAGGGCGACCAGCCGTGCCGTCTCCGCCTCGACGTCGTCGGTCTCGAAGTCGAGGTGGAAGCGGGGCGCGTCGTCGACGGCCTGCACGGCGGTGACCAGCCCGGGCAGGGCGCCGTGCAGGTCGACGAACTGGGGATGCTCCGGGTCTGCCTCGGCAGGGACGCCGAGCGCGGCCGACCAGAAGGCCGCCGCCTGGGCGGCCTCCGCGTGCGGGGCGTCGATGAGGACGGCATGGACGCGGCTGCGATGCATGCCGCGCAAGCTAGTGCCTCTACCGGGTCGGCGCATCCCGACGCAGCGCGGCGGTGGCGGTCGGGGCACGACGCCGACCGCGAGCCTGCCCGTGCCGGCCCGGCCCCGCTTCAGGTGCGGTGCTGGGCGCGGAGCCGTTCGGCCAGCTCGCGCACCGCGGCGGCGAACCGTTCGTCCGACTCGCACGGCCAGTGCCCCTGCACGGGGGGTGGGACGCTGTCGCTCGGGGGCGCCAGCAGGCTCTCCGGGTCCCGTAACCGGCGGTCGACCTGCCCGCTCGGGTCGGCGCGCGCCGGCGGGTCGCCGGGCCGGTGCGCGGCGAATATCCAGCCCCCGATGGGGTCGGTCTCCCGCCACAGGTTCAGCCAGCGCCAGTCGAGCCGCTCGCCCACCTCGTGCAGCACGTCCCGGCCCAGGTAGGCGGGGAAGAGCCGGGCGTACAGGCGGTCGAGCGGGGAGCCGTAGGTCAGCAGCGCGACCCGCTGCTGCACCTGCGGCGGCAGTTGCAGCACCGTGGCCGCCAGCAGCACCGAGCCGTGGCTGTGCCCGGTGAGCAGGACACCGGTGTGCCGCTCGGCCAGGTAGCAGATCCGCTTCGCCAGCTCGGGCACCGCCCGTTCGGCGTAGCACGGCGGCGCGAAGGGGTGGGCCGCCCGGGGCCAGAACGTGCCCAGGTCCCAGACCACGCCGACGTACCGGCGGAACTCCGCCGTCCGGTAGGCGAAGAGGCCGCCCACCACCAGGGCGACGACGACGCCGGCGATGAGGTAGCTGCCGATGGTGAGCCCGAAGTTCACGAACCCGACCGGTACCCCCAGCAGACGCTCCGCCAGCGGGCTGGGCTGCAGGCCGAACAACCCCAGCAGCCCCGTGGCCAGGCCGAGTGCGGAGAGGCAGGCGTACGCGAGGGCCAGCGGGCCGAGCCACTCGGTGAACCGGGCCCGCGCGATCATCTTCTCGACGCGGCGCATCCGTTCGGCGGCCTGCGGTGGGGCGTTCGGGAAGTCCCGGGCGACGATCTCCGCCGCCGCCCGGCGGCGCCCCCGCCAGGAGAGCAGGGTCAGCGCCGCCGCGATCAGCGCCGCCGCCATCGTGGTCAGGAAGAAGGTGAACAGCGCCCACTTGTAGGCCAGTGGCGGGGCCGGCAGGTCGGTCGCGCGTCCCGTGATCGCCCGCCGGTTGAGGAAGTAGGCCGTCCGGTAGACCAACTCGGCGGAGAATGCTCCGGACAGACCGACCGCGAAGGCCGCGATGACCGGCGCGCCGAGGCCGTGCAGCAGCGCCGGCCGGCGTTCCCGGTCGGCGCTGCGCCACAGGGCCAGCACGGCCAGCACGGCCAGCAGCACCATCTGGCTGAAGAAGGCCCAGCCGACGATGCGGCCGTACCCGGGCAGCCCGTCGGACGTCGGCCATCGGCTCCGGTCCAGCGCGAGGACGCCGAGGGCCGCCACCGTCAGGGCACAGGCCACCGCCCGCAGCCCGGTGGCCAGCCGGTCGACGGTACGGGCGGTGCCCGCCCGTTCGAGCAGATCGGGCGCGCAGAGCAGTGCCGCGCAGGCGACCAGCACGAGTACGGCGAGGCCGGCCAGGGCGACCGTCACGACCGACGGGCCCGTGGCGCCGTGCGCGACGAGCAGGGTCAGGTCGAGCATCGCGAACGCGGCGGCGATGTGGATCGCCCGCAGCCGGCCCACCATCGGCATGGCGTCCCACTGGCCGACGGCGCTGAGCCGGTCGCCCTCCGGCCCGCCCACCTCCATCCGGAAGGCGTCGTACGAGCGGCCGGGGCGGGCGCCCAGCAGCCACACCAGCCCGACCGCGGCGATCGGCAGCAGGGCCAGCACCGCCAGCCGCAGGCCGATGGGCCGACCGCCGAGCCAGGACAGCCAGGTGCGGCCCATCAGGCAGGGGGACGAGCCCATGCACTTCCAGGCGATCAGGTCGAGGGCGACGCCGGCGGCGGAGAGGACGTACACCACGGTGAGGTTGAGCGCGAGGAGCCGGCACAGCACCTTGACGCCCGAGCCGGGCCCCCGCCGGGCCGGCCGCATCCAGATCGCCACGTTGCTCAACATGAACGGCAGCAGGAAGACCAGGGAGAGCGTCCGGGCCGCGGTGCCCGAGGGCAGGTCGCTCCACCGGTACGCCTCCAGCACCACGCCGCTCGGCCCGGTGCTGTCCGGATAGCCCGGCCTGGGCCGGTAGAAGCCGCCGCTGCGGTCGCCGGCCACCTGGTGGGCGTGCGGCCGGTCGAGCACCTGTTCGGCGGCGGCGCCCGAGACCCCGTGGACCCGCAGTTCGATGACGTCGTCCGGCGGGCCCTGCTTCCCGGACGGCGGTGAGGTGTCCGACATCGGCCTGCGACCCCCGGCGGCGCGGCCAGCAGTTTCGGGACGGTGACCGGACGGACGAGCCGCACCGGCACCGGCTGGCGCGGGGGAGTACCCGCGCAGCGGGCCGTCAACCAGGGCACTCGCCCCCTCCTCCCGCTCCGTCGGGGACCCGGTGAACAGCGCCTTGCCGCAGCTCACCGGTACTACCGTGGATGGTTGGCACGCCGGGCCCGCCCCCGCCGAGGCCAGCGGGAGCCGACCGCATGAGGCGAGCGGCGAGACGCCCCTGCCGTGCGGCTCGCCTCGATGTCGGTGCCGTTCCCCACGCTGGGCGCCGGCCACCACGAGAACCGGGAGCAGACGTGAACGAACTGTTGGAGCGGGTCATCGCCGCGCACGGCGGCATGCAGCGGTGGAACGAGCTGACCTCGGTCAGCGCGCGGGTGCGCGGCGGCGGCGCGCTGTGGGGTCTCAAGGGCCAGGAGGGCGTGCTGGACGACGTGGTGACGCAGGCCGAACTGCACCGCCAGGTCGCCCGCACCACCCCGTTCGGCCGGCCGGACCTGCGCAGCGTCGTCACCCCGGACCGCGTCGTGATCGAGACCGAGACGGGGGAGGTGGTCGAGGAGCGGTCCCGACCGAGGGACTCCTTCGCGGGCCACGAGATCGCCACCGCCTGGGACCGCCTGCACCTGGCGTACTTCAACGGGTACGCCATGTGGAACTACCTGACCGAGCCCTTCCTGCTCGCGGGCCCCGGATACCGGATCGAGGAGCTGGCACCCCACCACGAGGACGGCGAGGTCTGGCGAGCCCTGCGGGTGGTGTTCCCGGACGAGGTGGCGACGCACAGCCGGGAGCAGATCTACTACGTCGACGCGGAGGGGCACGTCCGCCGGCACGACTACGTGCCGGAGGTGTTCGGCCCGAGCGCGCCCGTCGCCGCCAACTACAGCTTCGACCCCCGGCGGTACGACGGCATCCTCGTCCCGACCCGCCGCCTGGTGTACCTGACCGACGCCGAGGGCCGCCCCGACAAGAGCACGGTCATCGTCTCGATCGATCTGCGAGACGTCCGGTTCCAGTGACCCGCGCAGCCGTCCGGTGACGTCACGACCACGCGGTACTGGGCACGCTGCTGGTAGTCTCGGCGGCCGGTGATCGGATCAGGGAGACCAGACATGGCGGGTGACGACGACATCTCCGGGTGAGACCGGACGTGTTCGGCCACCGGCAGACGCGCGGCGAGCGCCCCGCCGCCGGCAGGCCGTGCCCTCGTCGACCATTGCCCGCCCGGGCGGCTCTGGCACGCCCGCATCACCGTCGAGGTTCCTCTCATGTCCGACGCGTACATCGTCTGTTCCCACCTCTCCTTCTCCTGGCCCGACGACACCCCGGTCTTCGCGGACCTGTCGTGCACCGTCACCGGTGGTCGTACGGGTCTCGTCGCCCCGAACGGCGCCGGCAAGAGCACCCTGCTCAAGCTGATCGCGGGGGAGTGCCGGCCCACCGGCGGCTCGGTGACCGTCAAGGGGGTGCTCGGCTACCTCCCGCAGAGCCTGCCGCTGGCCGGTGACCTGACCGTCGCCGAGGTGCTGGGGGTCGCCCCCGCGCTCCGGGCCCTGCACGCGATCGAGGCCGGCGACGCGAGCGAGGAGCACTTCACCACGATCGGCAACGACTGGGACATCGAGGAGCGCAGCCGCGCCCAGCTCGACCGGCTCGGCCTCGCCGACGTCACCCTGACCCGTCGCCTGGACACCCTCAGCGGCGGTCAGGTCGTCTCGCTGGGCCTCGCCGCGCAGTTGTTGAAGCGCCCCGACGTCCTGCTGCTCGACGAGCCCACCAACAACCTCGACCTCGACGCCCGGCGGGTGCTCTACGACCTGCTCGACGACTGGTCCGGCTGCCTGCTGCTGGTCAGCCACGATCGGGCGCTGCTCGACCGGATGGACCGCATCCTCGAACTCGACCGGGGTGAGGTCCGCTCCTACGGCGGCAACTTCACCGCGTACTCCGAGGCGGTGCGGGCCGCGCAGGAGGTCGCCGAGCGCAACGTCCGCCACGCCGAACAGGAGGTCAAGCGGGAGAAGCGGGAGATGCAGCAGGCCCGCGAGCGGGCCGAGCGGCGGGCCGGCAACGCCAGCCGCAACCTGAAGAGCGCCGGGCTCCCGAAGATCTTCGCCGGGACGATGAAGCGCGGCGCCCAGGAGTCGGCGGGCCGGGCCGGTGAGACGCACGCCGCCCGGGTCGGCCAGGCGCGGGCCCGGCTCGACGAGGCCGGTCGCGCCCTGCGCGACGAGCAGCGGATCGTGCTGGACCTGCCCGGCACCAACGTTCCCGCCGGACGCACCGTCTTCCTCGGTGAGCGGATGCAGGTCCGCTACGACGGCCGGGCGCTGTTCGCCGACGACGGCGCCGACCTGGTGATCCGGGGGCCCGAGCGGATCGCGTTGACCGGGCCCAACGGGGCCGGCAAGTCCACCCTGCTCCGCCTGGTCCACGGTGACCTGGAGCCCGAGGGCGGCCAGGTGCGGCGGGCCGACGGGCGGATCGCGTACCTGTCGCAGCGGCTGGACCTGCTGGACCTCGATCGCACGGTGGCGGAGAACCTGGCCGCGTTCGCGCCCGGGACACCGGAGGCGGAGCGGATGAACCTGCTCGCCCGGTTCCTGTTCCGGGGCTCCCGCATCCACCTGCCGGTCGGGGTGCTGTCCGGTGGGGAGCGGCTGCGCGCCACCCTGGTCTGCGTGCTGTGTGCCGAGCCCGCGCCCCAACTGCTGCTGCTGGACGAGCCGACCAACAACCTCGACCTGGTCAGCGTCGCCCAGTTGGAGAGCGCGCTCGCCGCGTACCAGGGGGCGTTCGTGGTGGTCAGCCACGACCAGCGGTTCCTCGCCGAGATCGGGGTGGACCGCTGGTTGCGGCTCGCCGAGGGGCGGCTGTGGGAGACCGGCGCGCCCGAGGCCGACTGACGCGCTCACCCGGCGCGCCGCGGCCGGTCCTCGGCCGCGGCGCGCGCTTGCGCGCCCGGGAGCGCGGCGGCTCACCAGGGGACGGGTCGGCCTTCCCGGAAGAAGCCGCCGGTGGGGCCGTCGTCCGGCAGGTCGACGGCCCACACGACGCCGGCCGCGCCCTCGGCGACCGGGCGGCCACCCCGGCCGCCCATGTCGGTGGCGACCCAGCCCGGGCAGACCGAGTTGACCAGGATGCCGTCGGGTGCGAGCTGGGCGGCGAAGAGCCGGGTGACCGCGTTCAGCGCGGCCTTCGAGATGGCGTACGCGGGTGTGCCGGCGCCCATGGTGCTCAGCGAGCCGGCGCCGCTGGAGACGTTTACGATCCGGCGGCCGGGGCCCCGGTGGCGCATCAGCGGCAGGACCGCCTGGCACACCTTCAGCGCCCCGAGTGCGTTGACCTCGAAGGCCTCCCGGACGACGCCCACGTCGGCGCCGGCCGGGTCCTGGTCGGTGTCGTAGTGGATGCCGGCGTTGTTGACCAGGACGTCCACCCGGCCCGGCGAGTCGGTCAGGCCGGCGGCGAACGCGCGGACACTGTCGTCGTCGCCGACGTCCAGCCGGCGTACCAGGACCCGGCCCGGGCCGGGGGTGAGGGTGGCGGCGGCCGCCTCCCCCCGCCCGGTGTCACGGCAGGCGAGCACGGTGACGAAGCCCCGGTCCAGCAGGTGCTGCACCACGGCCAGCCCGACGCCCCGGTTGCCGCCGGTCACCACGGCGGTGCGGTCGTCGCCCACACCCAGCAGTATCGCCGGTCCGCCGCCCGCACCGTGCGCGCATTCCCGGCGGTGTGGAACCCGCAAATGCGGGAAGGCCCAGCCGTTACGTGGCGCGGGGGTGCGACGGCGGCGGGAGGGACATGGGCGCCAGGACGTTCGTGGTGGTCGGTGGCACCGGTGGGCCGGGGCTGGCGGTGGCCCGCCCGCCGCTGGACCCCGACGACCGCCACGTTCGCGGTGAGCGCGTGCCGCGCGCGGACGGGCGGTGGTGACGGCGGGAGGCGACCCCGCCGAGCGTCCGGTCTCGGCGTGGGCGCCGTTGCGGACGGCCGTCTACCGCAACCTGTGGCTGGCCCTGCTCGCGGCGAACGTCGGCACCTGGATGCAGAGCGTCGGCGCCCAGTGGCTGCTGATCGACGAGCCGAACGCCGCGACGCTGGTCGCCCTGGTGCAGACCGCCAGCCTGCTGCCGGTGCTCCTGCTGGCCCTGCCGGCCGGCGCGCTGGCCGACACCTTCGACCGCCGGCACCTGCTGATCTCGGTGCAGCTCTTCCTGGTCGTGGTGGCCGTCGCGCTCGCCCTGCTCACCGCGACCAACCGGATGCCGCCGGCGCTGCTGCTCACCCTCACCTTCGCGTTCGGGGTGGGACAGGCGCTCACCCTGCCGGCCTGGGCGGCGGTGATCCCGGAGCTGGTGCCCCGGGAGCAGGTGCGGGCGGCCTCCGCGCTCGGCTCGATCAGCGTGAACGTGGCCCGGGCCGTCGGACCGGCCGTGGCCGGCGTGCTGATCGCCCGGACCGGTGTCGCGCCGGTCTTCGCCCTCAACGCGGCGGCGTTCGGAGTCTTCGCGCTGGCCCTGGCCCGGTGGCGGCCCGGCAACGCGCGCGCTGTCGAGGTGCCCGAGCGGTTCACCGCCGCGCTGCGCGCCGGCGGCCGGTACGTGCGGCACTCGCCGATCGTCCGTCGGCTGCTACGGCGCGCGCTGGTCTTCCTGGTGCCGGCCAGCGCGCTCTGGGCGTTGCTGCCACTGGTCGCCAGCCGGCGGCTGGGCATGGACTCCAGCGGGTACGGCCTGCTGCTGGCCGTCGTCGGGGTGGGCGCCGTCCTGGGCGGGCTGCTGCTGCCGTGGATCCGTACCCGGATGTCGGCCAACCAGTTCCTGCTGGTGGCCGGCGCGCTGTTCGGTGCGACCCTGCTGGTGGTCGGCTCGGTGCGGGTGGTCCCGGTGGTGCTCCTCGCCCTGCTGCCGGCCGGGTTGGCCTGGGTGACGGTGCTGGTCAACGTCAGCGCCGAGATGCAGGTGTTCCTGCCCGGCTGGGTGCGCGCCCGGGGTCTGGCCGTGTACCAGGTCGTCTTCGCCGGTGGGCAGGCGGTGGGCGCGTTCGGCTGGGGCCTGGTGTCGGACATGGCGGGCCTGTCCACCGCCTTCCTCGCGGCCGGCGCGTTGATGCTGCTCGGCACCCTGACCAGTCAGATCTGGCCGCTGCCGGAGCTGCGGGGCGTGGACGGGGACCCGGCCACCTACTGGCCCCGGCTGGAGTTGGCCCACGAGCCGGATCCGCGGGTCGGCCCGGTGCTGGTGGTGGTGACCTACATCGTCCGGCCCGAACGCGGGCGGCAGTTCCTGGAGGCGATGGACCAGGTCCGGGGGTCGCGGCAGCGTACCGGGGCGATGCGGTGGGGGCTGTTCCGGGAGGGCGAGGCCCCGGACCGGTTCGTCGAGGTCTACCTGGTGCCCTCCTGGGACGAGCACCTGCGCCAGCACGGCGGCCGGCTCACGGGCGCCGACCGGGCGGCGGAGGAACGGGCCCGGGAACTCGCCGACGGCGCGCCGGAGGTGCGTCACCTGCTGCCGGCCGCCGCCGGACCCACCGGCTCCGACCACCGGGAAGCGGGCTGAACGACCCCGCCGGGCGTAGCCGGGGCCGTACGCGACAGCGGGCCGGCGGCCGGGAACCGGCCACCGACCCGCCCGTCGGGCGTCCGCTCAGGCCGTACCCTGCCGGTGCACGCGCCCCTCGTGCGCGACCTTGGACCGGCCGTGGTCGCGTTCGCTGCCGGACGGACCGGTCGCGGTCCGTTCGTGGCGGCGCTTGGGCGAGCGTTCGACCTCCGAGCCCTGTCGGCCCGGAGCGCCGCTGCCCGGGTGTCGCCGGCCTCGTGCCGATTCGCCGCCGGGGTCGTGTTTGTTCTCCTTGTGGCTACCCATGGGCTGCGCGTACCCGCTGAGGCCGGGGCTAGTCGCCCGCCGCGGGCGTCAGGGGTGGTCTCGCGGCCGGGTGCGGCAGCCGCCTCGCGGGTCGGGCGGGCCGGCTCGTCCCGGTCGTGCAGCCGCCGGCTGCGACGCCGATCGGCTACCGGGGCCGGCCGGAAATTGTCGGCCGGTTCGCGGGCCGCCGGACTAGGCTGCGCCGGCGGATCTTGACCTGGCGGAGGCGACATGACCGGTGGCCGGATGCACGACGACGAGGTGCCGACGGACGTGGGGCTGGTCCGTCGCCTGCTCGCCGCGCAGTTCCCGCGCTGGGCGGACCTGCCCGTCGAGGCGGTGCCCTCGGCCGGGACCAGCAACGCGATCTACCGGCTCGGCGAGGACCTGGTCGTGCGCCTGCCCCGCATCGGCGACGCGGTCGAGCAGGTCCGGTTCGAGTACGAGTGGCTGCCGCGCCTCGCCCCGGGCCTGCCGGTGCGGGTGCCGCAGCCGGTGGCGCTGGGCGCGCCGGGCGCGGGCTATCCGTGGCCGTGGGCGGTCAACCGCTGGATCGACGGCGTGACCACGGCCGAGGGCGACGGTGACCGGGCCGGCTTCGCCGCCGCGCTGGGCCGGTTCGTCGCGGCCCTGCGGCGGGTCGACGCGACCGGTGCCCGGCCGGGCTACCGCAGCGGCCCGCTGCGGGACTGGGACCCGTACCTGCGCCAGTGGACGGCGGCGGCCCGGGGCCTCGTCGACACCGACGCGGTGCTCGCCGCCTGGGAGCAGGCGCTCGCCGTGCCCGAGTGGGACGGTCCACCGGTCTGGACGCACGGCGACCTGCTCCCCGGCAACGTGCTGGTCGACGGCGGACGCCTGGGCGGGGTCATCGACTTCGGCGCGGCCGGCGTCGGCGACCCGGCGTGCGACGCGCTACCCGCCTGGGTGCTGCTCACCGCCGAGACCCGGGAGGTGTTCCGGGCGGCGGCCGGGTTCGACGACGCGACGTGGGCCCGGGGGCGTGGCTGGGCGCTGCCGTTCGTCAGCGCGCTGACCTACTACCGGGACACGAACCCGGCCATGGCCGCGCTGGGCCGGCGGGCCGTCGAGGCGGTGCTGGCCGACCTGGCGTGACCGGCAAGCGTGCCCGCACCGGTAGACGGGCGCGCACGCGGGCTGCCGGTGGACCGGCTGCGCCCGGAAGGTGGCCGAGCCCCGCCGGCGCGCGGCAACCGGGGTCGGGCCGGGTCGGCGTGCGGAACACGGGTTGAGCCCGACCGGCCCGCCCGGCCTACCCTCGGCGGCGTGACCACCCGCTCCGGCCGCGGCCCGGTCGACTCGTACCTGGTCTGCGCCACGCCCCGCACCGGCAGTTCGCTGCTGCTGGGGCTGCTGGCCTCCACCGGGGTCGCTGGCCGCCCGCAGGCGTACTTCCGGGTGCCGGATGAGCCGCTGTGGGCCGAGCGCTGGGGGATCGCCCGGGGCCCGGACGGGAGCGTCGACTACCGGGAGTACCTGGCGGCGGCGCTGGCCACGGGGCGTACCGACAACGGCGTGTTCGGTGCGAAGCTGATGTGGGGGACGCTGGACGAGCTGGTCCACCGGCTGGGCACGGTGCACCTGGACCTCGCCGGCAGGGACCTTCCGCTGCTGGAGCGGGCCTTCGGGCGTACCCGCTTCGTGCACCTGCGGCGCGCCGACGTCGTCGCGCAGGCGGTCTCCTGGCTGCGGGCCGAGCAGACCGGCACCTGGTACCTCGGCGGCGACGGCGAGATCAGCGGCGGGGGTGGCGGGGGCGTCCCGACCTTCGACGCGGACGCGATCGGCCGGCTGGTCGAGGTGATCGGCCGGCACGACGCGGCCTGGCGGGCGTGGTTCGCCGCGGCGGGAGTCGCGCCGTACGTGGTGTCCTACGAGGAACTCGACGCGGATCCGGTCGGGGTCACCCACGCCGTCCTCGACTTCCTCGGGCTCGACCTGCCCGACGGGGTCGCCGTCGTGCCGCGGCACCAGCGGCAGGCCGACGACCTCAACCGGGAGTGGATCCGCCGCTACCGGGCGGTGTCGGCAGGCACGGCAGCTCCGTCGTCCGGCCGAGGTAGGTGACCGGTCCGGGGTCGGGCACCGGGATCTCGTGGAAGCCCAACCGGTCGTAGAAGCCGCGCGCCCGCACGTTCGCGGTGACCATGCAGACGTGCAGCCCGGGTGCCCCGGCGCGGGCGGCGGCGCGCAGGAACGTCTCGACGAGCCGGCGGCCGTGCCCCCGGCCCTGGTGCCCGGGCAGCAGGTCGATGTGCAGGTGGGCGGGGTAGCCGGCGAGTTCCGGCAGCAGCATCCGCTCCGGCCGGTGGTGCAGGGCGATCATCTCGTCGTCGGGGGTGGCCGGCGGGCGGGTCGGCACGGGGTACCGGTGGGCCAGCCGGGGTATCCACTCCCGCCGGTACGCCCGGACGAAGGCCGGCGTGTCCGCCGTGCCGATCACGTAGCCGACGACCCGGTCCCCCTGCGCGAGCACGAACGCCAGCTCCGGCTCCAGGTGCAGGTACGGCCCGGCGAAGAGGTCGGGCATCAGGTCGTCGCTGGCGTACCGGCCGCGGGCGTCGCCGCCGGCGTCGGCCGTACGGACACAGATGTCGTAGACCGCGTCGTGGTCGCGGTCCCGGTAGCGGCGAATGGTGGCGGTGCTGTCCATGCCGGGACGGTACGAGGTGGAACCGCTTGCACCGCAAGCCGTTCAGGCGCTGCGCCGCCGGACGAGGACCGACGGGTGCACCACCGGCCGGTCGGCGTCGGCGTCCCCGGTGAGCAGGGCGCGTACCGCCCCGGCGGCGATCGCCTCGACCGGATGGGTGCCGGTGGTCAGCGCGGGCCGGGTCGCGGCGGCGAGCGGGGCGTCGTCGAAGCCGATCACGGCGACGTCGTCGGGCACGCGCACCCCGTCCTCGGCCAGGGCGCGCAGCGCCCCGATCGCGACGGCGTCGCTGATCGCGACGACGGCGTCGGTGTCCGGCCACCGGCGCATCAGCCGCCGCAGTCCGGCCCGGCCGGTGGTGTCGGTGAGGCCACCGGCGGTGGTGCGGCAGGCCAGCCCGTGCGCGCGCATGCCTTCCTGGTAGGCGGCCAGCGGCCGGCGCAGGCTCGCCGCCCAGGCCGGGCCGGTCAGCATGGCGATGCGCCGCCGGCCGGTGGCGGTCAGGTGCCGGATGCCGGCCGCCATCGCCGACGCGGTGTCCACGTCGTACGCCGGCACCCGGCCGAAGCCCGGGCCGACCGCGACGACCCGGCCCCGCAGCGCGGCGGGCAGCGCCTCGACCAGGTCGGCCCGGTGGTTGACCAGGACCAGCCCGCGCACGCTGCGGTCCCGCGCCAGCTCGTCGAGGGCGGCGCGGTCGCCGGGGCGCAACCGGCGCGCCGAGACTCCCACGGCGTACGGGTCGGCCGCTCGGGCCGCCGCGGTGACCAGGCGGGTGGCGTACTGGTCGGTGAGCAGCCGGGGCGACGGCGCGACGACGCCGACCACGATGCGGTGGCCCTCGCCCCGGGCCAGCGACACCGCCCCCGGGTGCGGCGCGTACGCCAGTGCCGCCGCGGCACGGAGCACGTCGGCCCGCGCCCCGGCGGAGACCGGGCCGCGGCCGCTGAGCGCCCGGGACGCGGTGGCGGTGGAGACGCCGGCGGCGCGCGCCACATCGTCCAGGGTGGGGGTACGGCTCACGCTTCCTCCTGCGGCTCGCCGCGGCGATTCTCCCGCCGTTGCCTCGCCCGACGGTTGCCCGGCCTGGTGGCCCGTCATCGCGCCGTCGCTTCGGCTGCGCCCGACGCCGGCGACGGTCCGTCGGGCCGGCCCGCCTCGTGGCGGGCCGGCCGGGGCGTCACCAGGCGTAGGTGACCGAGACGGTGGTGGCGGGGCAGTTGTTCGCCCAGCTGGTCAGGGCGCTCTTCTCGGCATTGTCCACGGTGAGCCGCCAGCGGATCTTGGTGGCGACCCACTCCTTGACGTAGCGGCAGCGGGCCGAGGCGTACGGGGGCAGCCAGGTGGCCGGGTCCTGGTCGCCCTTGGCCTGGTTGACGTTGTCGGTGACGGCGGCCAGCGGGCGGCTGTCGCCGAGGTCGTTGGCGTACGCCTGGCGGCGGCTGGTGGTCCAGCTGCGGGCGCCGGAGTCCCACGCCTCGGCGAGCGCCACCATGTGGTCGATGTCCAGGTCGCTGGTGAGGGTCCAGTACGCGTTGTCGTAGTAGGAGTACCAGCGTCCGCCGGACAGCGTGCAGCTCCCGCTGACCGTCGGCGCGGAGACCGCCTCGGCGATCAGCACCTCGTTGCGGGCGTGGCAGCCGTCGCCGTCGGCGTCGATCCAGTGGGGGAAGAGGTCGCGGCTGTAGCCGGTGCGGACCTCCGTGGCGACCGGGAGGTCGGCGACCGCGGTGGTCAGCGAGGCGGAGTAGCCGGCGGCGGGGGCGGGGTGGGCGAGGCCGAGGGTGGCGGCCAGGGTGGCGGCGAGGATGGTGGCCGTCGCGCGCAGGGTACGGGTCATGGTGCTCCGTCCGATGAGGGTGGGCGGGATCGCCTGCGTACATATGGACAGAGATGTCGGCCGATATCCAGAACAACTTTGTGAACGATGGGCGACGCAGCGTCGCCGAACCGATGACGAGCGCGGTGTGTGGCGGGGCGGGCGGGCGATCGGGGCCGCGGCGGGCGACGGGCTCCACTAGGGTGGGCCGGTCGCATCACCGACCCGTGGGAGACGTCCTTCTTGCCGGATGCAGCAGACGAGACCGAGCCCTACCTGCGCAGCACGAACCCGGAGATCCTGCCCTGGTGGCTGACCTGGCCGCAGGTGGACCCAGCCCGGCATCCCTTCGACCCCGATTCGGCGCCGGACGTCGTCCGGTCGCTCGCCCCGGCCGCCTCGGTGCCCACCCGGCCACCGGGCCGGTCCGGCCGGGACGACGTGTACGAGTGGGGCCAGCGGGTGGGCACCCGGTGGGCCGACGAGATGAGCGTCGCGCTGGTCGGCCACTACGGCAGGTGGGTCTCGGGCTGGCGGTGGGGAGTCGGTGAGGCGGACTTCGGCGGCGGGCCGGTCCACGCCTGGTGCTGCCCGACCGACAGCATGGGCAGCCCCGAGCAGTCCCTGGCCGTCGTCAGCGAAGCCCTTCCCGAATGGCGGGGCTGGCTGGAAGAGCTGGTCGAACGCTTCGACCGCTTCCTGCCGCTGGTCGCCGACGACCGCGCCGACGTGGCGCTGGACGCCTGGGAACGGGCGGTGGCGCACCTGGTCACCGTGGTGGTGAACCGGACCTGCGCCGACGGCGGCTGGGAACATCACTGCCGCCAGGTCCTGGGCTGGTTCCTCACCCTGGCGGGCGTACCCGCCGAGCGGCACGCGCCCCTGGTGGAGCGCGCGATCGGCGGTCGCTTCGACAGTTTCGTCACTCCGCCGGACCGGCTCATCCGGGACGTCGCGGAGCGCTTCGCCCGAGAGGTCACCGGGCGGTGAACGTCGTGCCCCCGGCGCGCCTGGCCGAGTGGCAGCGGCTCAGCCCCTGGTCGCTCACCTGGGCCGAGGTGGATCCCGACCGGCACCCCTTCGACCCCGGATCGGCGGGGGAGGTGGTCCGCAGGTTGCCCCCGGCGGCCCGCACGCCGACCTGCCCGCCGGGCTTGCTCGACGACGGCGGCATCCACTGGTGGGGCGAGGCCGGCTGGCGCTGGTCGCAGGAGATGACCGGCGCGCTGGTCGACCACTACGGACGGTGGAGCTGCGGCTGGCGGTCGGCGATCGGCGCCGCCCACCTGGGCGACCGCACCGTCTACCGCACCCTGGGCCGGCAGTCGGTCGCACCGGAGGTGAACCTCGCGGTGGTCACCGAGGGGCTGGTGGTTTGGCGGGACTGGTTGACGGAGCTGGCGGAGCGCTTCGCGCGTTTCCTGCCCGCGCTGCGGGACACCCGCGCCGACGTCGTCCTCGACGGTTGGGAGCGGGCGGTGGCCCATCTGGTCACCGTGGTGCTCGACCGCACCCACGCCGAGGGCGGCTGGCACCGGCACTGCGAGCTCGCGCTGGGGTGGCTGCTGGGCGCCGCCGGGGTGCCCGAGCGGCGGCACGAGGAGCTGGTCCGGGTCGGCATCGGCGGACGGTTCGCCAGTTGGGTCACCCCGTCGGGCCAGGAGGTGCGCGAGGCCGCCGAGCGGTTCGCCGTGGAGGTCGACCGTCGTGCGCGATGACCTGCTGACCTGGCTGTCGGTGCGGGAACGGGTGGGCTGGGCCGAGATCGCCCGGCCGGGCGGCGGGCCGGTGCGGGGCGGGCGGGACGGGGTGGTGGACTTCGTGCGTACCGACGTCGCCGCCCGGGACCCGGAGCGGGCGGCGCGGCTGCTGACCGCCTTCGACCGGGTCCGCGGGGCCGCCGACCGGGGCGGACGGCTGACCTACGAGCTGCTGGCCGACTGGCAGCGCCAGGTGCTCGCGTCGCCGGAGGTCGGATTCCGCACCGGGCCCGCGTACGCCAAGGGCGGCCGGGAACGCTACGGCCTCGCGCCGGACACCCTGGACCGGTTCCAGCGCTGCCTGGGGCAGGCGACCGAGCCGGGCGTGCCGCTCGCGGGACGCGCCGCCCGCGCCTACCTCGACGTGGCCTTCTTCCACCCGTTCCCGGACGGCAACGGGCGAGCGGCGATGCTGGCGCTGTACTTCCTGCTGGTGCGCGACCGGGCGGTGCCCGACCTGGCCGCCCCGGTGCTGCGCACCGTCCGCCGGGCCGACGACCCGGACGGCGCGGCCGACCTGGTGCGCCTGCTCGACGTCCTGATCGCCGCCACCCGACGCCGCTCGGGCGCGCCACCGCAGACCGGGCCGGCGCGGCCACCCGGTACGGCCGGCCGGCTCACTCCGCCGGCAGGAAGGCCAGCGCCAGGGTCAGCTCCAGCACCGTCGCCGGGTCGTTGAGGCGCTCGCCGTACAGCTCGCGCAGCCGGCCCATCCGGTAACGCACCGTCTGCGGGTGGACGAAGAGGTCCGCCGCGACGTCGTCACGCCGGCCCTGGTGCAGCAGCCAGGAGCGCAGCGTCTCGGCCAGCCGCTGGGCGGTGGCCGGAGGCAGCGCCGCCAGCGGTTGCAGCACCTGGGCGCGCAGGTCGGCCAGGGCCTCCGGGTCGGTGCTGAGCATCAGCCGGGCCAGGTGCTGCTCGGTGTCCAGCGGGGCGCCGTCCTCCGGCCGGTCCATGCCGAGCGCCAGCGCCCGCAGCACCCGCTGGTACGACTGGGCGACCCGGGTCCACGTGCGGGCCGGCCCGACGACCGCGCGGTGCCCCTGCAGCGCGCCGGTCAGCCGCCGTCGGCGCCCGCCGTGCACGTCGGGGACGAGCAGCACCGCCGACTCCTCGGCCAGCTCCACCCCGGGCAGCTCCTCGCCGCTCTCCAGGGTGTGCGGGCTGAGCATCGCGAGCACGCCGCGCAGGTTGCTGCGGGGCAGCACCGCGACGGTGAGGGTCTGCGGGGGCGGCCACTCCGCCCGCTCGGCGCTGCGCCGCAGCACCTCCTCCGGCTCGCCGGCGAGCAGTTGCTGGGCCAGCCGTTCCAGGTAGCGTCGGCGCGCCCGGCCGGCGCTGGCCAGTTCGTCGGCGTGCCCGGCCACGCTGGCGGCGGAGAGCTCGTCGATGTAGGCGAACATCAGCTCGGCGAACTCGGCCACCCGCTCGGCGGAGAGCCCGCCGCGTACGGTGGTGGCGGAGACCTCCCGCCAGGCGACCCGGGCCCCCACCCGGTACGCGGCCAGCAGGGCGTCCATGCTCCGCCCCGACCGGGCCTCGCCGCTGCCGAGCGCGTACGCCGCCTCCAGCGCCCGGCTCAGCGGGGTGCTCGGGTCGGCGGCGTCGGCTCGCTCGATGAGCTGGAGGAACGTGCCGAGCGCGATGCGTACCGCGTTCTCGATCTTCTCGCGCATCTGCCCGGTCAGGGTGCCGGAGTAGTCGGGGACCTCGGCGGTGATCGCGGTGACCGTCCGCTCGGCCACCACGGGGAGCTGGGCGCGCAGCCGGTCGGCCACGCGTTCGTCCAGCTCCAGGTGCGCCGCCCGGTGGCTGGTGGCCCCGGAAGGATCGGTCATGTTGTTCTCCCCGAACAAGAACCCGTGGTCAATTCACCTTTAACGGTCAAGATGTTATCCGAACGGGCGACGACCCTGGAGACATGACCACCACCGTCCCGCGTCCCCCGACGAGGCTCTCCGTCCGGGACCGGCTCCTGCGGCTCGCCGAGACGGTCACCACCCCGCTGCTCCCCGAGGACTACCTCGACCTGGTCGCGCCGCTGCGCGCCGGGGCCGCGCTGCGCGGGCGCGTGGTCGCCGTCGACGCCGAGACCCGCGACGCCGCCACGCTGACCATCCAGCCCGGCCGCGCCTGGCGCGGCCACACCGCCGGGCAGTACGTGCGCCTCGGCGTGGACGTCGACGGGGTCCGGCAGTGGCGGGCGTACTCGGTCACCTCGGCCCCGGGGCGTCCCGACGGCCGGATCTGCGTCACCGTGAAGGCCATCCCGGACGGCAAGGTCAGCAACCACCTGGTCCGGCGCGTCCGCCCCGGGGCCATGGTCCAGCTCGACCAGGCGCAGGGGGACTTCGTCCTGCCCGACCCCGCCCCGGCCCGGGTCCTGTTCCTCACCGCCGGCAGCGGCGTCACCCCGGTCATGGGGATGCTGCGGGCCGGCGCGCACACCCGTTCGCACGTCGTGGTGGTGCACTCCGCGCCCACCCCGGCCGACGTGGTCTTCGGCGCCGAGCTGCGGGCGCTCGCCGCGCAGGGCGCGATCCGTCTCGTCGAGCGGCACACCGACATCGACGGGCTGCTCGGCGTCGATGAGCTGGCCGGGCTGGTCCCCGATCACCTGGAGCGCGAGACCTGGGCCTGCGGCCCGGTCGGCATGCTCGACGCGGTGGAGGAGCACTGGCGGGCCGGCGGCGCCGCGCAACGGCTGCACACCGAGCGGTTCCGGCCGACCGTGATCTCGCCCGGGGAGGGCGGCACCGTCACCTTCACCAGGGTCGGTCTCAGCGTGCAGGCCGACGGCGCGACCCCCATCCTGGACGCCGGGGAGGCCGCCGGCGCGCTGATGCCGTCGGGCTGCCGGATGGGCATCTGCTACGGCTGCGTCCTGCCGCTGCGCCAGGGGGCCGTGCGCGACCTGCGCACCGGGGACGTCACCACGGCCGTTCCCGGCGACGGCGTACTCATCCAGACCTGCGTGTCGGCGGCGGCCGGTACCTGCGACATCGACCTGTAGACAGGAGGCCGGACGTGACCGTGATCCAGAAGAAGCCGGACAACCCGATCGCCCACCTGAGCGCCGAGGACATCGAGATCCTGGGCAAGGAGCTGGACGCCATCCGGGACCGGGTGATCGCCGAGCGCGGCGAGGCGGACGCCCGGTACATCCGCAAGGTCATCAAGACCCAGCGGACGCTGGAGATGAGCAGCCGCGCGGTGCTGCTCTTCTCGCTCTTCCCGCCGGCCTGGGTCGTCGGCACCGCCGGCCTCGCGGTGGCCAAGATCCTGGAGAACATGGAGATCGGCCACAACATCCTGCACGGCCAGTACGACTTCATGCGGGACCCGAAGATCCACTCCACCACCTGGGAGTGGGACCACGTCTCCCCGGCCGACCAGTGGAAGCACTCGCACAACCAGCTGCACCACACGTACACCAACGTGCTCGGCAAGGACAACGACCTCGGGTACGGCATCATGCGCGTCGACGAGGACCAGAAGTGGCACCCGATGCACCTGGGCCAGCCGCTGTGGAACTTCCTCAACGCCTGCTTCTTCGAGTACGGCATCGCCGCGTACGACCTGGAGCTGGGCCGCAACCTGCAGAAGGGCCGGCACAAGGCCCCGGAGTTCCGGGCCCGCGCCCGGGCCGTCGGCCGCAAGATCCGCCGGCAGGTGCTCAAGGACTACATCGTGCACCCGCTGCTCTCCGGCCCGTCCTTCCTCAGCACCCTGGCCGCCACCTTCACCGCGAACCTGATCCGCAACCTGTGGAGCCACTCGGTGATCATGTGCGGGCACTTCCCGAACGGTGTGGAGACCTTCGAGAAGACCTCCATCGAGGGCGAGACGCGCGGCGAGTGGTACCTGCGGCAGATGCTCGGCTCGGCCAACATCAGCGGCAGCCGGCTGATGCACATCATGACCGGCAACCTGTCGTTCCAGATCGAGCACCACCTCTTCCCCGACCTGCCGAGCAAGCGCTACCAGGAGATCGCCCCGCAGGTCCGGGCGCTCTTCGACCGGTACGGGCTGAAGTACACCACCGGCCCGCTGCCCAAGCAGGTCGCCTCGGCCTGGTGGAAGGTCATCCGGTTGTCGCTGCCCAACCGCACCCCGGCCGCGCCGAAGGCGGTCGACGACCTGTCCACCCGTACCCTCGCTCCCTCCGGGGCCTGAGCGACCACGACGGCGCCGCCGACCCACCCGGAATGCGGTGGGCGGCGGCGCCGTCGTCGCGGTACGGTCGGGTCATGCAGATCAGGCGCACCACCGCCGCGGCCGCGCGAGCTTCCCGCTCGCCGGTTGCCGCCGCCTGATCCACCCGACCCACGCCGGCGACCGGAAACGGTCCGCCGGCGTTTTTCGCGTCTGCACCCCCGCGTCCGCGTGGCGGGCCGAACCGGTCGCACCCGACCCGGAAGGCCGAGCGCCATGACACCCGAGCAGATCGTCCGCACCTTCGTCGACCACTACCACCGGCGGGACCACCGGTCCGCGCCGGAGAGCCCGCTGGTCCCGCCGCCGGGCGACCCGGTGCTCTTCACCACCTCCGGCATGCACCCGCTGACCCCGTACCTGGCGGGCCGTCCCCATCCGTCCGGCCGCCGGCTGGTCAACGTCCAGCGCTGCCTGCGCACCACGGACCTGGACGAGGTCGGCGACCCGACCCACCTGACCGTCTTCGACATGCTCGGGACATGGTCGCTGGGTGACTACGGCATCGGGCAGAGCCTGCGCTGGGGGTACGAGCTGCTCACCGACGGCTTCGGCGTCGACCCGGGTCGGCTGCACGCGACCGTCTTCGGCGGCGACGACCAGGTGGGCCCGGACGAGACCGCGCTGGCGACGTGGACCGAACTGGGCGTGCCCGTGGAGCTGACCCGCGAGGAGAACTGGTGGTCCAACGGCCCGACCGGGCCGTGCGGGCCGGACTCGGAGATCTTCGTCTGGACCGGCGACGGGCCGCCCACCGGCACCCCGGGCGGTGACGAGCGGTGGATGGAGGTCTGGAACCACGTACGGATGGGCTACCACCGGCACGACGACGGCCGGTTGGAGCCGCTGCCGCAGCCGAACATCGACACCGGGATGGGCCTGGAGCGGCTGGAGATGGTGCTGCGCGGTGGCCGGTCGGTCTTCGAGGGCGACGGACTGACCCCCTGGGTGGCGGCGGTCCGCGACCGGTGGCCGCTGGACCCCACGTCGCACCGGATCGTCAGCGACCACCTGCGCTCGGCGGTCGTGGTGCTCGGCGACGGCGTCCGCCCCGCCAACACCGGCCGCGGCTACGTGCTGCGCCGGCTGGTCCGGCGGGCGCTGACCGCGCTCTGGCGCGACGATCCCACGCGGACCCTCACCGACCTGCCCGATGAGCCGTACGCGGACACGCTGCGCCGGTTCCGCCAGCGGGGCGACACCGGGCCGCTGCGTGCGGTGCTCGCCGACGAGGAACGGCGCTTCCGGGGCCTGCTCCGGCGGGGCCGGCCGGTGGTCGAGCGGTGCCGGTCCCGGGGGCCGCTGACCGACGCCGACTACGCGTGGCTGCACGACACCCACGGCCTGCCCCGCGAACTGGTCGACGGGCCGCTGGGGGAGCGGAGCTGAGCCCGACCGGCGCCTCGTCCCGGGCGGGGCGGGGCCGCCCGGTGCCGGTCGGCGGTCGGTCGTCGGCCGGCCCGGGTCCACCGGACCCGGGCCGGCCGGACCGGTGACTAGCCGAGCAGCAGGTACGTCGGCACCGCGACCAGCACCCCCGCGGTGGTGCCGGCGAGCACCTGGGCGGTGGTGTGGTCGCCCAACCGGACCCGGGACCAACCGATCAGGGCCACCAGGCCGAACGCCGCCAGCAGTGCGGGCCCGAAGACCAGCACCAGCACCCCGACCGCCCCGGCGGCCACGGCCGCATGCGCGCTGAGCTTCCAGACCTGGTTGACGGCGGTGACCACGAGCAGCACCGCGAACATCACCACCACCATCGCCACCAGCGGCCGGGGCGCCCCGAGCAGGACCAGCGCCGCGAGGCCCGCCAGCACCGAGAGCAGCCCGCCGACCAGCGGACCGCGCCGCTGCTCGCGTACCCCGATGTGGTGGTCGGTGAGCCGGCCGCGCCGCACCCCGAGCCAGATGATCCCGTACGGCACGACCGCGCTGAACAGCACCGCCAGCAGCGCCCAGCCGAGGCCGGCCGGCCAGTCCGGCGCGGTGGCGTGCAGCGCGAGCACCACCGGCATCGCCGCCGCCCACACCGCCGGGGCGAACACCTCGGTGACGATCCGCGCCGCGCCCGGGCCGGCGGGCGCGACGACCCTGGTCTCACTGGACACGCTGTCCCCTCTCCACGTTCTCCGCGCCGGTCGCCGGGCGCAGCCCGGCCCGCAGCCGGGCGACCTCCGGCGAACGGTAGGCCCTCGCCACCCGGACGAGCCAGGCGACCTGCTCCGCGGCCTCCCCACCGTCGGCGCGCGCGGCCGGCAGGTCGGGCAGCCCGTCGTGGTCGGCGGCGGGTGGCGCTCCGGCGGCGCGCGCGTCCAGCGCGGCGGCCAGCACCGCCGCCTCGGTGGCGGCGGCGAGCCGGTCACCGGTCCAGCCGGCCCGGCGGCCGGCCGCCTCGGCGGCGTCGAGCAGCGCGGCGGACATCCAGGGCCGCAGGGTGGCGTACCCGTCGAGGATCTCCACGGTGGCGCGGACCCGTCGCAGGTACGGGTCGCGCAGCACCGCCAGCAGCCCGGCGAGCCCACGCGGCTCGGGCAGCAGCGCGATCTCCGGCAGCACCCGGTGCACCGCCGCCTGGAGCGGACGCAGCCGGTAGTGGTCGACGACCGCCCGCGCCCGCGCGCCGAGCCGGTCGAGGCCGATCAGCGGGCCCCAGGACGGCAGCGTCGAGCCGATCAGGATGAGCAGGATGGAGACGGTGAAGCTGAACACCACCACCGCGTCGGAGACGAGCGCGGAGCCGGGCCAGAGCGCGCCGGCGGCCACCGCGGTCAGCTTGCCCAGCACGTAGACCAGGCCCCAGGCGGCGCCCGCCACGATCAGCCGCAGGCCGAGGCGGAGCAACGGCCGGGCGGCCTGCCGCGCGTACCGGTGGGCCAGGGCCACCACCTGGGTCATCGACCAGCCCAGGTAGGTCAGGTAGACGTAGAGGAAGGGGGCGTCGAACGGGTCGCCGTAGTAGCGGCCGCCGGCCACCCGGGGGTCGTCCAGCGCGGCCCGCGCCGGGGTCAGCGCGAAGAGCACCGCCATCGCGGCGACGCTGACCAGCAGCGCGACCGTGCGGCGGCGGACCCGGCGCCGGGTCCGCTCGTCGTCCCCGGTCATGTGCAGCAGGAAGGCCTGCGCGGCGGTGGCCGAGACCAGGGTGAGGCAGTTGGACGTCAGCCGGGCCAGGTCGAGCACGCCGAGTGCCCGGTCCAGCGCCGGCATGAACGGCTGGATGGTCAGCGAGACCGTGATGCCGACCAGGGCCAGGCAGAGCGCCCGCAGCGGCCGGTAGCGCGGGTTGCGGGCCAGGTCGCGCAGTTTGTACAGGCTCATCACCCAGCAGATCAGCGTCACGGCGATCATCAGGTCACGGACGAGGCTGATCACGGGTGGCGGCGTCCTTCGAGGGTGGCGGCGAGCCGGTCGGCGAGGGCGACGTCGACCGGTGCGGTGACCGGGAGTTCCGACCAGCTCTCCGCGCGTTGCACGGCGAGACTGCCGAAGAACTCCGCCCGCCGCTCCTGCGGCACGTCGTAGGAGCTGCGGGCCAGCGGCGTCGGGGCAGCCAGCGCGGCGGCGGCCCGGTCCAGCTCGGACGGCGGGGAGACGTCGTCGAAGAGGGCGTGGCCGTACTCGTGGCCGATGATCAGGCGCTGGCGCACCGGAGTCGCGTTGGCGGCGTAGAAGATGTAGTCGGCGTGTTCGCCGGCCACCCACAACCCGTGCGGGGCCAGGGCGGGCAGCTCACGGGGGATGAGGTGCACCGGCCGGCCGCGTCGCCGTTCCACCCGCTCGTGCAGCTCGGCGAAGGTGAAGCCGCCGGTCAGGCCGAGTGAGTCCAGGGCCTGTTCGGACTGGCGGCGCAGCTGCCGGAGCTGGGCCTCGTCGTCCCGGCGTCGTCGACGGATCATCGGGCCGGCACCGGGTGGTGGGTGTACCCGTCCCGCACCGCCCGCAGCCGGGCCGCGAGGCCGGCCCGGCGCGGGCCGGCCGCGGCGAGCAACTGCACCCGGGTGGCGAACAGCTCC
The DNA here is from genome assembly GCF_036906795.1 of Micromonospora sp. CPCC 205739. Taxonomy (NCBI): domain Bacteria; kingdom Bacillati; phylum Actinomycetota; class Actinomycetes; order Micromonosporales; family Micromonosporaceae; genus Micromonospora; species Micromonospora sp. CPCC 205739. Next base: position 75,989 of record NZ_JBAKHS010000017.1, read on the forward strand.
GCCTCGCGTTCCTGCTCGGCGGTGCAGGTCAGCCGGGTGAGCTGGGCGCGCAGCCGGTCCAGCGTGCCGGTGCCGAGGAACTCCACCAGGGTTCCGGCCACCGCCGGTACGCCCCGATGGTCGAGGAGCAGGTGGCCGATGCCGTGCAGGGCCAGGTGGTCGCGGTGGTGCCCGGAGCGGGTCGCGCCGACGAGTACGTGGTCGGTGTCGCCGCGGCGGCACCAGAGCGCCCTCGGCTCGGGCAGCCGGGTCGGCACGGTGGTGACCACCAGCCGCCGCCCCCGGGCGCGGGCCAGCTCGGCGACGAACCGGCGCAGGTCGAACGGGCGGGGCACGGTGACCTCGCGCAGCAGCCGGTCGTGCTCGCCGGGTCCGCCGGCCGGGTCGGCCGGCAGCCACCAGCGGCGCAGCCGGGCGCAGCCGCCCCCGGCGGCACGCTCCGCGGTCACCGGGCCTCCGCCGGGCGCTCGCCGGAGCGGCGGGCCCGGGCGGCCGCCTCCAGGCGTTCCACCTGCTCGATCATGGCCACCACGGCGGCGTGGCCCTCGGGGGAGAGCCGGGCGTCGGCGAGCCGCATGGCCACCTGCCTGATGTGCGGGTTGGCCAGGGCGTGCGCGAGGTCGCGCCCACCGTCCACGTCGTCCTGGCCGGGGGCGAAGAAGCTCGACGACTGGCCGAAGAAGGCGGCGATGGCGTCCACCACCGACTGTCGCGGGTCCGGCGCGCGCCCCTGCCGCAGATTGCTGAGGTGGGTGTGCGAGATCCGGCAGCCGCGCCGGGTGAGTTCCTGGGCCACGTGCCGGACGCTGTACGGACGGCCCTGCGGATCGGTGACCGTCCGGAACAGCCAGTCCAGGCGAGCGGCGAAGGACCGGTCCGGCGGCTCGGTGACTGGGGGCAAGGGGACTCCTCCGCACACGCGGTGACACCGGCCGGGGACGGCGGCACCGACCGTTGACGCCGCTACCGCGAGTATGTATAGCATTACCACCCTTGGCACGGCGAGTGGACACTTTGGTCTGACGTGGCACCGCTGAATGCCAGGGGCGTCCTGGCAGGTTCGACGGGAGCGCGCAGCCATGCGCCATCGGGGGTCCGTCGCCAATCACCGCGGGACGCGGGCGGGCGCGTGTCCGGCCCGTCGCAGGGGTGCGGTACGCCGTGCCGCACCCCTGCCCACGACGTCCGCCCCGGTGGCAGCCGGGGTGGCCGGGTGTCAGACTGGCCGGCGGGGGACCGCAGCGGCGAGGGACGTGGACGCATGACGGGACACGGGTACGCACTCCGGCCGGACACCGAGACCGTGCCGCTGCTCGGCGCCCTGGTGACCCTCGTCGACCCCGCCGCGCTGCTCGCGGCGGCCGGCGCCGGCCCCGTCGAGCTGCTGGCCGACGCCACCTTCCCCGACCCGGTGCGCCGGGTGCGGTTCACGGTGCGGGCCGAGGCCGGCCGGCACCGGTTCGAGGCGTCGGTGCGCGCCGGGGTGCCGCCGACCGCGGTGGGACTGCTCGCGCTCGGCCTGGCCGGCCCGGCCGGGATGCTGCTGGCGCACCGGCTGGCCGCCGGCGATCCCCGCGCCGACCGGGTGGTCGCCGTCGCCGGCCGGGTGGCGGCCGGGGCGTCGCGCCGGCTCGGGTTCCGCCCGTCCGCACCGGCCGGGCCGGCGCCCGACGCCGCCGGTGCCGCCGTGCTCGACCGCGCCCGCGAGCTGGGGCTGCGGCCCGACATCCGGCACCACGCCGAGCCCGGTGGGCGGCTGGTCACCGTACGCGGCACGGCGCCCAGCGCCGAGGTCACCCCGGCGCACCTGCGGGCCATGGTCGCCCTGGTGCTCCAGGCCGTCCGCGAGCTGGCTGGCGACACCCCCGAACCCATAGTGCTGCGCGGGCGGACGTACCTGATCGGGGTGCGGTCGCAGCCGCCCGTGACGCCGCCGGGCACCGCGGCGGTGACCCTCGACCAGGTCGGCGGCCTCGACGAGGTGGTCGCCCGGTTCCGGGAGATCGCGGTGTCGTTCCGGCACCCACAGGTGATGGCCCGCTGGGGCGCGCGCCGCCCGCAGGGCATCCTGATGTACGGCCCGCCCGGCACCGGCAAGACCATGCTGGCCCGCGCCCTGGCCAACGAGATCGGCGCGGATTTCCGGGAGATCCGCACCCCGGAGATCCTCGACAAGTACCTCGGCGGCTCGGAGCGCAACATCAAGCAGATCTTCCGCGAGGCGCGCGGCTACCGGCAGCCCACGGTGCTGCTCTTCGACGAGTTCGACAGCATCATCAGCTACGCCGGCGCGGGCGGGGACGCGGCCAGCCAGGCGGTCAACGCGGTCGCCGGGATCTTCAAGCAGGAGATGAACACCCTCATCGAGGAGAACCCGGACGTCATCGTGGTGGCGACCACCAACTTCCCGCACCGGGTGGACGCCTCGCTGATCCGCTCCGGCCGCTTCGACGTCAAGCTGGCCATCCCGCCGCCCGACGAGACCGGGCGGGCCGAGATCATCGCCAAGATGGTCCGCGAGCTGATCGACCGGCACGAGCGACCCGGCTTCCGGATGTTCGCCGACGACGTCGACCCGCGCGGGCTGGCCGCGCTCACCCCGGGACTCACCGGGGCGGACATCCGTGAGGTGCTGCGCCGGGTGCAACTCGCCAAGGCGATGCGCGAGGCCACGGAAGGTGCGCCGGTCGGCCCGATCAGCCAGGATGACCTGCGTGACGCCATCACCGGGCTGGGGCGCGGCTGAGGCGTACGACGGAAGGAGACCCGTGTCGTCCACCCTGCTGTCCCGTCGTGACCTTCGTTTCCTGCTCTACGAGTGGCTGGACGCGCCCCGGCTGACCGAGCGCCCCCGCTACGCCGAGCACTCCCGGGAGACCTTCGACGACGTGCTCGACCTGGCCGAACGGGTGGCCGTCGAACACTTCGCCCCGCACAACCGGGCCGCCGACACCAGCGAGCCCGTCGTCGACGGCGGCCGGGTCCGCATGATCCCGCAGGTCAAGGCCGCGCTGGAGGTCTTCGCCGGCACCGGGCTGCTCGCCGCCAGCATGGACGCGAGCGTCGGCGGGCTGCAGCTGCCGCACGTCGTCTCCGCCGCCGCGTTCGGCTTCCTCCAGGCCGCGAACGTGAGCACCGCGGCGTACCCGTTCCTGACCCTGGGCAACGCCAACCTGCTGCTCGCCCACGGCAGCGCCGCGCAGGTCGACCGGTTCGTCCGGCCGATGGTCGAGGGCCGGTTCTTCGGCACCATGTGCCTGTCGGAGCCGCAGGCCGGCAGCTCACTGGCCGACATCACCACCCGCGCCGAGCCGCAGGAGGACGGCAGCCACCGGCTCTTCGGCACCAAGATGTGGATCTCCGGGGGCGACCACGAACTCGCCGAGAACATCGTCCACCTGGTGCTCGCCCGGATCCCGGGCGGCCCGCCCGGGGTGAAGGGCCTCTCCCTGTTCATCGTGCCGAAGGTGCTCGTCGGCGCGGACGGCACGCTCGGCGCGCGCAACGACGTGGTGCTGGTCGGCCTCAACCACAAGATGGGCTACCGGGGGACCACCAACACCCTGCTCAACTTCGGCGAGGGCGTGCACCGGCCGGACGGCCGGGCCGGCGCGGTCGGCTATCTGGTGGGGGAGCCGCACCAGGGGCTGGCCCAGATGTTCCACATGATGAACGAGGCGCGCATCGGCGTGGGGGCCGGCGCGACCGCGCTCGGCTACACCGGCTACCTGAAGTCCCTGGCGTACGCCCGGCAGCGCCCGCAGGGCCGGCCGGTCGCCGACAAGGACCCGACGGTGCCGCAGGTGCCCATCGTCGCGCACCCCGACGTGCGCCGGATGCTGCTGGCCCAGAAGAGCTACGTGGAGGGCGCCCTGGCGCTGGTGCTCTACTGCGGGCGGCTGCTGGACGAGGAGAAGACCGCCCCCGACCTGGCCGACCGGGCCCGGGCGCACCTGCTGCTGGACATGCTCACCCCGATCGCCAAGAGCTGGCCGTCGCAGTGGTGCCTGGCCGCCAACGACCTGGCCATCCAGGTGCACGGCGGCTACGGCTACACCCGCGACTACGACGTCGAGCAGCACTGGCGGGACAACCGGCTCAACCCGATCCACGAGGGTACGCACGGCATCCAGGCGCTCGACCTGCTCGGCCGCAAGGCCACCATGGACGACGGGGCCGGCCTGTCCCTGCTGCTGGAGACGATCTCCGCGACGGTGGCGCGGGCCTGGAAGGCCGACGGGGAGGCCGCCGAGCTGGCCGCGCCGCTCGGCGCGGCGGTCGACCGGGTCGCCGGCACCACCCGCCGGCTGTGGGCCACCGGTGACCCCGCGCTCGCCCTGGCCAACGCCAGCGTCTACCTGGAGGCCGTCGGGCACGTCGTGGTCGCGTGGATGTGGCTGGAGCAGCTGCTCGCGGTGGACGCCGCGACCGGTGCGGCCACCGCTGGTGACGGGCTCGGCGGCGACGGCGACGCGGACGTCGGCTTCTACGCCGGCAAGCGGCAGGCGGCGCGGTACTTCTTCCGCTTCGAGCTGCCCCGGGTCACGGCCCAGTTCGACCTGCTGGACAGCCTCGACCGGACCACACTGGACATGCGCGACGAGTGGTACTGAGCGGGGCGCCTATCCTTGGCCGCGATGGACTCTCCCGAGACGACCCCGTCGGGGCCGGTGGGCGGCGACGCCGGGCTCGAGACGTTACGCCGGTGGTGGCGGCTGCCGGGGCCGGTACGCGCCGAGGTCCGCCGGCTGAGCCGGGAGCGCCGGCACCACCCGGACGACGCGGTCGCCTGGACGGCCTGGCGCTGGGCGCAGGCGGTGCTGCCCCCGGGCGCGCCGGAACCCGGCCGGGCCCGCAACATCCTCAGCGCCGCCGGCTTCTGGACGCAGCTCGTGGTCGAGCTGCTCACCGGCACGGACCCGACCGACCCGCCGGCGCCACACTGGCTGGACCGTCGACGGGCCCGTCGCATCCTGCGCCTGGGGCCGCCCGTCCGCTGACGGCGCGTGCGTCCCGCGCCCGGCTCAGTCCCGGGCGAGCAGCCGCTCGCGTACCTCGCGGCGCAGGATCTTGCCGATCTGCGAACGGGGCAGTTCCTCGACCACCACGACCCGGCGCGGCACCTTGTACGCCGTCAGGTGCCGGCGGCAGGAGGCGCGCAGGCTTCCCGGGTCGGTCGTGCAGTCCTTGCCCAGCACCACGACCGCGACGACCTCCTCGCCGCCGTGCTCACCGGGCAGCCCCACCGCGGCGTCGGCCACCCCGGGCACCCGGCGCAACGCGTCCTCTACCTCGGACGGATAGACGTTGAAGCCGCCGGTGATGATCAGCTCCTTGATCCGGTCGACCACCCGGACGAAGCCGTCGTCGTCCATCACCACCACGTCGCCGGTCCGCAGCCAGCCGCCCGGCAGCAGCACCTTCGCGGTCTCCTCGGGACGGTTCCAGTAGCCGGAGAACACCTGCGGGCCCCGGATCAGCAGCTCTCCGGCCTCGCCGGGGGCCCGGTCCACGGACGGGTCCTCCGGGTCGACGATGCGGACCTCGGTGGACGGGAACGGCACCCCGACGGTGCCCGGCCGGCGGGCGGGGGAGACCGGGTTGCCGAGCGCCACCGGGGAGGTCTCGGTCATGCCGTACCCCTCGACGAGCAGCCCGCCGGTGACCGACTCCCAGAGCTCGACCGTGGACGGTGGCAGGGCCATCGCGCCGGAGATCGCGTACCGCACCGGGGTCAGGTCGACGCCGCGTTCCCGGGCGGCGGTGGCCAGCTTCTCGTAGATGGGCGGGACGGCGGGCAGGAACGTCGGCGGGCGGCGGCGGACCGCGTCGAGCACCTGGTCGACGTCGAAGCGGGGCAGCAGCACCAGGGTCGCGCCGATGCTCACCGAGAAGGTCAGGCAGAGCGTCAGCCCGTACGCGTGGAACAGCGGCAGGACGGCGTACACCGTCTCCTCACCGTCGCGCAGGCCGGGCACCCAGGCGCGACCCTGCGCGGCGTTGGCGCGCAGGTTGCGGTGGGTCAGCACGGCGCCCTTCGGGATGCCGGTGGTGCCACCGGTGTACTGCAGCAGCGCGGTGTCGTCCGGACCGGGCGCGGGGTGGTCGGCGGCCAGCGGCGCGGCGGCGGCCAGCAGCGCGTCCCAACCCAGGGTGTCCGGTGCGTGGGCGGTCATCGCCGCGCGGGCGGCCCGCGCCTTCGCCAGCGGCAGCCGCAGCGCCCAGCGCTTCGATCGGGGCAGCGCGCGGGTGAGGTCCACCGCGACCACCGTCTCCACCGCGCCCGCGCCCCGCACCAGGGGTGCCGCCTTGTCCCAGACGACGGCGACCCGGGCGCCGTGGTCGGCGAGCTGGTGGGCCAGCTCCTGCGCGGTGTAGAGCGGGTTGTGCTCGACCACCACCGCGCCGAGGCGCAGCGTGGCGTAGAAGGCCACCACGTGCTGCGGGCAGTTCGGCAGCACCAGGGCCACCCGGTCGCCCGCGCCTACGCCGAGCCGCCGCAGCGCCTCCGCCGCCCGCGCCACCTGGGCGTCCAGCTCGGCGTACGAGGTGGTGGCGCCGAAGAAGTCCAGCGCGACCCGGGAGCCGAACCGGCGGGCCGCTCCGTGCAGCAGGTCGACCAGGGACTCCTCCGGGGGAGCGATGGTCGCCGGCACCTCAGGGGCGTAGCTGCGCAGCCAGGGCCGCTCGGCGGTCAGGTCCATCGGGTCTCCCCTCGCTGGGCACGATGGTCCGCCCGACCGGCCGCGTCCGGGCGCACCCGCGTCCAGCCTAACCTACCTGCCGGTAACCTACGCTCCCGTAGGTCACGGGTGAGGGGTGCACCGGGTGGCACCGCGCCGGAGTCGGGGAGCGTGCGGCGGCAGACGGAGCTGCGCAGCCGAGGGCGCTCGGCGGGTCAGCTCACCGCGGTCCCCTCGCCGTCGACGGTGCGGGCGGGACACCCGCACCGTCGACGGCGCACTGACATCGCCGGTGTCGGCGGCGCAGCTGGTGGGGTCAGCAGCCGCTCCAGCGCACCGGGGTGACCCGGCCGTCGTTGCGGAAGCCGACAACCGTGCCGGTGTCGGAGATGGCCCGGGCGCCGACGGTCACCCGCTCGCCGCCACCGGGCAGCAGCCGGGAGGTGCCGTTGCGGGCGATGCGGTCGCCGCCGACGACCGTCCCGTGGGAGTTGACGTCCGCCACCCAGGTCAGCTCGTCGGCGAGTCGCGACCACGAGCCGTCGCGCAGGTCCCAGCGCACCTTCACCTGGGTAACGCCGCCGAGGTCGACCCGGCCCACCGCCCAGTGGCCCTGCGCCGCGTCGATCAGGGTCGTGCGGGCGCCCGGCACGGTGAGGGCCTCGACCCGACCGTCCGGGTGCCGTACCCAGCCGGTCCACTCCGCAAAGGCCCCGGCGGTGCCGACGATGGTGCCGTTCTCGGTGATGCCCTGCGGGACGGCGTCGATCGGGGCGTCGAGCACCTCGACCGTGCCGGGCCGGGCCGCCGGCCAGCGCAGCGCGACCTTCCGGCCGGTGTCGGCCTCCTCGCGCCAGCCGACGATGTCTCCCGCCCCGTTGATCGCCGACGCCGCGGCGGCGCCGGGCGGCACCGGGAGGAGTTCGACGACCCCGCCCCGGTAGACCCACGGCCGGCTGATGCCGTCGACCCATCCATTGCCGACGACCACGCCGTCGGTGTTGACGTCCGCCACGGAATCGGCGATCGGCGACTCGACCGTGGTGAGCTGCCGGCGGTCCCAGACCAGCAGCAGGAGCTGGTTGCCGTCGTCGCCGACGCGCAGGGCGGTGCCGGCGGTGAACCGGCCGGTCGGGTCGACGGCGTCCGCCGTGGCGCGGTACACGTCGGTCGGGAAGGGCAGGGTGGACAGGGTGCAGGCGCTGGCGGTCCGCGGCGCGGCGGTCGCCGGTGCGGAGGCGGCGACGCCGAGCGAGGCGGACAGCAGCCCGGTGGCGGCCGCCGCGAGCATCCTGCGTCGAGCGAGGTGGGTCATCGGTGTCTCCCCGTGGTGGGTCCGGGTGCTCCGGACGCTGGTGATGACCAGATCACCCCTGACGGCCGTTCCGGGTTGCGATCTGTCCGATGCCCGACCGGATGCTTGCGTTCCCGACCACGGTCGGGCTGCGAGCCGTTCGCCGGCTAGCGGCGGCCGGGGGAGTGTTGCCGCAGCAGCCGCCGGCCCCGCACGAACGCCAGCACGATCACCACCACCAGCGCGACCGCCCCGATGAGGACCAACCAGCGGACCGCCTCGAGGAGCAGCCCCAGCAGGACGAGCGCGCCGCCGACGATGCCGACGATCCAGAGCACGGTACGCATGTCGCCTCCCTGATCGACTGTCCGCGCGCCTTCCCCCTGCGGAGCTGGACATGCCGGACGGGCGCGGAAATATCGGTCAGCGGCGGGCGACGTAGACGGTGTTGGCGCTCTCGCCGCCGGTGAACGGGTTGGCGAAGCGGACGACGTGGGCCTGCGAGGTCGGGAACACCTCGGCGAGGACCCGGCCGAACTCCTCGTCCGGCGGGTCGTCGGACCAGAGGGCGAACACCCCGTCCGGGTGCAGCAGGTCGGCCAGCCGGCGCAGGCCGTCGGCCTGGTAGAAGGGGGCGTGGCTGGGGTGCAGGACGTGCCGCGGCGAGTGGTCCACGTCCAGCAGCACGGCGTGGAAACGGCGGTCGGGCTCCGCCGGGTCGAGGCCGGTCCCGCCGGCGACGGCGGCGAAGAAGTCGGCCCGGACGAAGCGGGTACGCGGGTCGGGCGCCAGCCCGGCGGCGAAGGGGAAGAGCTGACGGCGGTGCCAGTCGATGACGTCCTCGATCGCCTCGACCACCACCAGCGAGCGCACCCGGGGGTCCTCCAGCGCGGTCCGGGCGGTGTACCCGAGGCCGAGTCCGCCGACCACCACGTCCAGGGCGTCGCCGGTCAGCGGAGCCAGGCCCAACCGGGCCAGCTCGATCTCCGCCACCGGGAAGAGGCTGGACATCAGGAACTCGTCGTCGAGCTTCACCTCGTACACGTCGACGTCGAGCGCCGGGTCGCGGCGCCGGCGCAGACTGATCTCGCCGATCGGGGTCTCCCGCCAGGCCAGTTCCTCGAATCGCGCGCCCACCCGGCCTCCTCGCCGCCGCCGTCCGTGCGGGATGCTACCGGCCAGGCCCTGCCTGAAGCGGCGCGGGAAGGCGCGGCGTGCCGCGCATCCCGCAGATCAGCGCCTCAGGAGCGCGTCTCCGGTGCCTGCGGCCGTCACGCCGGCCGGGTCGCGACCACCACCGTGTCGAGCGCGTCCACGGTGCCGCCGTCGACGGCCACCGGGCGGCGGGCCGTCTCCGCGCGCCGCACCCGCAGCCCGTCGAGACCGGCGACCACCCGCTCCGGGGTGAGCAGGATCGCCGGATCGCGCGGGCCGCCCACCCCGGCGTCCAGGTTGGCCCGGTCGTGTCCGACCACCACGACCGCGCCGCCGGGCCGCAGCGCGTCGCGCGCGCCGGCCAGCACGGTCGCCAGCGCGGCCGGCGGCAGGTGCAGGTAGGCGACCAGCACCAGGTCGTACCGGCCTGGCTCGGGGGCCTCGGCGGTGACGTCCGCGACGCGCCAGTCCACCGGTACGCCCCGACGCGCCGCGAACTCCCGCCCGCGCGCCACCGCCACCGGCGAGAAGTCCGTCGCCGTCACCCGCCAGCCCCGCTCGGCCAGCCAGACCGCGTTGCGCCCCTCGCCCGCGGCGAGGTCGAGCGCGTCACCCGGGGGCAGGTCGGCGACCTCCTGCACCACGAAACGGTTCGGCTCGGCGGTCCACACCAGCTCCGCCGAGGCGGCGTACCGGGCGTCCCATTCGCTGCTGTCCACCGTCCGGTTATACGGGACGCGGCACCCGCGGCGCGAGATCCGGGCTGGCGTCAGCGTGCCCTGCGGCTGGCGACGACGCAGGGTCTCCGTGGCATCGACGGAGCGCATATCCTGTGCGGCGACGACTCGCCGGAAGGGACGCCATGCCGTCGCGGCAGGACCAGCTCCACTCGTACCAGTTCACCGTGCAGCGGGCGGTCGCCGCGCTGGTCATGCGGGAGACCGACCCGGTGCGGTCGCCGTTCCGGCGGCTCGCGGGCGCCGGCCTGGCGAGCGTGCTGGTGGCGGCGATCGGGCTGGGGGGCTTCGCCCTGTACGGCCTCTTCGCCGGCGGCGGCAGCAAGTGGCGCGACCCGGGCGCGGTGATCGTGGAGAAGGAGTCCGGCGCCCGGTTCGTCTACCGGGACGGCAAGCTGCACCCGGTGCTCAACTACGCCTCCGCGTTGCTGATCATCGGCGCCGAGCGGTCCAGCACCGTGCTGGTCTCCCGCCGCTCCATCGAGGGGGTGCCCCGGGGCCTGCCGCTGGGCATCGCCGACGCGCCGGACTCGCTGCCCGCCCCAGGGCGGCTCTCGACCGCCGCGTGGACGGTCTGCTCGGTCGTCCCGGCCGAGGCCGAGCGTCCGACGCCCCGCTCGGCGGTGCTCATCGGCCGGGAGGCCGACGGCGGGCGGCCCACCGGCGAGGAGGGGGTGCTGGTCCGGCACCCGGACGGCACCCTGCACCTCGTCTGGCGGGAGCGGCGCTTCCTGCTGCGCGACACCAACCGGGTGCTGGCGGCCCTGGCCGCCACCCGGGAGCGGGCGGTGCCGGTGGCGCCCGCCCTGCTCAACACGCTGCCCGCCGGTGCCGACCTGGCCCCGCCGGCCCTGACCGACCTGGGCCGGCCCTCCGCCGGGGTCTCCGGGGCCGTGGTCGGCGACGTCTACCTGGTCCGCAACTCCGGCGGCGGCCGGCAGTACGCGGTCGCGGAGTCCGACGGCCTCGCCGGCATCACCGAGTTGCAGGCGGCTCTGCTGATGGCCCGCACCGGGCAGGGCGAGCCGGAACCGATCACCCTCGGCCGGTTCGCCGCGTTGCCCAAGCTGCCGGACCTCGTCCCCGGCGGCCCCACCGCCCCGCCCGCGTCGCCGCCCCGCCTGGCCGCGGTGGACGGTGGCGGGCTCTGCGCGCGCGTCGGCGACGACGGCGAGGTCCGCGACGTCCGCGTCGGCGCGACCGTGCCCGACCTGACCGCCGTGGCCCGTACCGGCGCCGCCACCGGGCGGGGTGCGGTGCTCGCCGACCACGTGATGGTCGAACCCGGCCGGGGCGCCGTCGTGGAGTCCGTCGCCGCGCCCGGGGCGACCGGGGGCGCGGTCTCCGTCGTCACCGACCTGGGCCGGCGCTACGTGCTGGCCGGCGGCGGGGTGCTGGGCATGCTCGGCTACCGCGACGTGCGGCCCGTACGCCTGCCGGCCGGCCTGGTCAGCCTGGTCCCCGCCGGCAGCCCGCTCGACCCGGCCGCCGCGCGGGCGGTCGCCGCCCCCGCCTGAGCCGGGGTCGCGGCGATCCGGGTTCCGGGCGGCGCCTGGCCAGGAGACGGGGCGGCGCGTGGTCTGGTCGCGGGACGGTGAGTGGTCAGGAGGAGGGGCGGCGCAGCATGCTGACCGCGAAGTCCGCGTCGTCGCGCCAGGGACGCAGGTCCCAGGTGGCGAAGCGGTGCTCGGGGCGCAGCCCGGCGGCGACCGCATCGCCGTCGAAGTCCGCCAGGCGGTAGCCGCGGTCGGTGCCGAAACCGACCAGCACCACGCCGTCGGGGCGCAGGTGCGCCGCGATCCGGGCCAGCACGTCGCGTTCGGTGCCGGGGGCGACGAACGCCATCACGTTGCCGGCCACCACGGCCGCGTCGAAGGGCTCCGGCTCGCCGGCCGCCGCCAGGTCCAGCTCGGCGAGGTCGCCGACCAGCCAGCGCGGGCCGGGGTGATCGGCCTGGGCGGCCTCGACCAGCGCCGGGTCGGCGTCCACCCCGACCACCTGGTGACCGCGGGCGGCCAGCGCGGCGCCGACCCGGCCGGTGCCGCAGCCGGCGTCCAGGATCCGCGAGCCGGGGGACACGACCGCGTCCACCAGGCGGGCCTCGCCGGCGAGGTCGGCGCCCTCGGCGGCGAGCCTGCGGAACCGGTCGATGTACCACTGCGAGTGCCCGGGACCGGTCTCGGTCGTCCAGCGGGTCGGGTTGGTCATGCCGCCACGGTAACCGGCGCCCGGCCGGGTGGCCCGGCGGTCAGGGCAGCCGGGCGACGGTGACGAACTCGTTGTAGGTGAAGAGCTTCCCGAGCGCCCGGGGGAAGGGGAAGGAGTACTGCCGCATCACGGCCATGCCGAGGTCGCGGGCCGCCTCCGCCGCCTCGGCGAACCCGACGAACCGCACGTGGGTGGCGTCGCTGGCGTACCCGCGTTCCTGCGGGGTGATGAACACGACCGTGCCGCCGGAGCGGACGAACGGCAGGTACGAGGAGATCACCTCCAGCGCCTGGCCGGCGGGGAGGTGCTCCAGCAGGTGCGCGGCGAGCAGCGAGTCGAAGGCGTCCGGCCGGGCGTGCTCGGAGCGGAAGAACTCCTCCACCGTGTACGCCTCGTGCCCGGCGGCCTGGGCGTGCGCGATCGACGTGGCGTTGTGGTCCACCCCGACCGCGCCGTCGCCGAGGTTGGCCAGGTTGCGGCCCAGCCCGCAGCCCACGTCGAGGGTGCGGCCCAGGTCGAGCCGGCGCAGGTTCCACCGGTATGGCGCCTGCACGTCGAGCAGTTGCTTCCAGCGCGCGCCACCCAGGCGTTGCAGCCGACGGGTGTAGTCCTCGCCCTCGGTGCCCGTCGGAGCGTCCTGCTGTGCTCGACCCATCGCCGGCTCCTTTGCCTGTCGCGGATACGGATGTGGTGCAGGCGCACTTTCCGGCGCCACGCGCAGGGCGTTCCGCCGGTTTCCCCCGTACCCGCCGGGGCGGGTTCCCGAACGATGCTACGGATGACCTGGCCGTTCGGCACCCTCTCCGCGCAGGTGTTTCGCGGCGTGATCGCGGCGTCGGCGGACGGTGACCGGTGTTCCGGTCACCGTCCGTCACGCGGTCAGCCCTTCTCCGCGCCGGCGGTGAGGCCCTCGGTGAGCAGCCGCTCGCTGGCGAAGAAGAGGATCACGATGGGCAGGGTGAGGATGACCGACCCGGCCATCAGCACCGTCTTGGGCACCTCGACGCCGTCGGCGAGCAGGGACAGCCCCAGCGACACCGTCCACCGGTCGGGCTTGTCGACCAGGAAGAGCAGCGCGAAGAGGAACTCGTTCCAGGCGATCATGAAGTCGTAGAGGGCGACCGCCATGATCGACGGCGCGGCCAGCGGCAGGCTGATCCGGCGGATGATGCCGAACCGGCCGGCCCCGTCGATGGCCGCGGACTCCTCCAGGCTGATCGGGATGGTCTCGAAGTAGTTCTTCAGCATGTAGACCGAGACCGGCAGGGTCTGCGAGATGTAGACCAGGACCAGCCCGAACAGCGACCCCCGCAGCCCGGCCCGGGTGAAGACCACGAACAGCGGGATCGCGATGACGATCGACGGGAACAGGTAGACCGCCAGGAACAGCGCGTTGACCTGGCGGCGGCCGAAGAAGCGCAGCCGGGAGACGGCGTACGCGCCGGGGATCGCCACCACCAGCGTCAACAGCGTCGCGGCCACGGCGACCAGGCCGCTGTTGCGGATGAAGGTGAGGAAACCCTGGCCGCCGTCCTCGGCGGCCTTCAACACCTCGGTGTACGTGGACACGGTCAGCTCGCCCAGCGGCACCCACAGCGAGCCGGGGTCGAGCAGCAGCCGTTCGATGGGGCGCACCGAGAGCACCAGCATGTACCAGAACGGCAGCACGGTGATCAGCAGGAACGTGGTGAGCACCAGCCGGCGCAGCCAGCGCAGCGAGACGGTCTCGATCCGGTCGCGGTCCATCACACCTCCCGTCGTCCGGTGAAGAAGCGCAGGTAGATCGCGACGAAGACGATCAGCACCACGGCCAGTACGACGGCCTGCGCCGCCGCCGCCCCGATGTCGGTGCGCGCGGTGAGGAACTGGTAGACCCGGACGCTGACCACCTCGGTGCCGGCGGAACCGCCGGTGAGCAGGTAGACGTCGTCGAACTTGTTGAACGTCATGATGAACCGCAGCACCCCCAGCAGGGCGATCACCGGCATGAGCTGAGGCAGCAGGATGTGCCGGAACCGCTGGGTCGGGGTGGCCCCGTCCACCCGGGCGGCCTCCTCCAGCTCACCGGGGACGGCCTGGAGCCGGGCCAGCAGGAACAGGAACGCGAACGGGAAGTAGCGCCACGCCTCGAACGCGATCACCGTCGCCAGGGCGGTCGAGTCCTGAGACAGGAAGGGGATCGGGGCGTCCCAGCCGAGGAACCGCTGCCCCCAGTCGTTGACGAGGCCGAGCTGCGGGTCGAGCATCACCTGCCAGACGAAGGCCACCGCGACCACCGGCGCCACGTACGGCAGCAGCATCGAGGCCCGGACCAGCGTCCGGCCGCGGAAGGGCCGACGGACCACCAGCGCCGCGACCAGGCCGAGCGCGATCGACCCGGCGGTGCCGCCGAGGCTGTAGAGCACGGTGGTCCAGAGCGTGTCGACGAAGCCCGGGGTGCGCAGCACCCGGTCGACGTTGTCGAGGGTGAACTCGCCGAACAGCCCGGTCTTGCGCAGGGTGGCGAGGCGGACCCGCTGGAAGGCCAGCAGCACCGTCCAGACGATCGGGATGCCGATCACCGCGATCACCACGAGCAGGGTGGGGGCGACCAGCGCGAGCCCCTCCCGGGATTCCCGGCGCCGCAGGGTCAGCGGGCGTCGGCGGCCGGGACCGGGCCGCTCCCGGGCGGGGGAGCGGCCGGTCTCCGGCGGGGCCGAGGTCAATTGACGCCCGCCTTGATCGCCTCCACGTCCTTCTTCGCCCGGGCGGCGGCCGCGGCGGCGTCGCTCTTGCCGCCGACGACGTCCGCGAGGGCCTTGGGTACGGGCAGTTCGCCCAGGATCGCGCCAACCAGCTTGCCCTGGCCCTGGGTCAGGCCCCAGCGCTGGAAGGTGTCCGGGCTGCGGCGCAGGCCGGTCAGTACCTCGTCGCCGTACACCTCGGACAGCGGCTTCTTCGCGTCCACCCCGGCCTGGCTGGTGTTCCAGGCGGTGAGGAACTTCTCCTTGTCGTCGGCGGTGCCCTTTCGGACCGGGAAGCGCCCCTCGGGGGACATGCCGAACCAGCGCGGGTAGCCGTCGGAGAGCAGGTACTCCACGAAGGACTTCGCCGGGTCGGCGGCGGCGCCGTCCAGCACCGCCCAGGAGCTGATCTCGCCGTACTGGGCCGGCTCCGCGCCGTTCGGGCCCTTGATGGCGGTGACGAAGCCGCTGTTCTTCGCCAGCCAGGTCGGATCCTTCGCGCACTGGGGACAGGTCGGCTTGGCGTCGTTGCGCAGCCCGGCCAGCTCGTCGAGGATGAACGGCGACCAGATCAGCATGGCGGCCTTGCCGGCGAAGTAGGTGGCCCGGGTGGTGTCCACGTCCTGCGCGCCCTTGACGGAGTGGTTGCGCATCAGGTCGCCGTAGAAGCGGAACGCCTCGACGCATTCGGGGGAGTCCAGCTTGACCGCCCCGGAGTCGTCGGTGAGCTGGCAGTTGTTGGCTAGCGCGAGGTGCTCGAAGGTCTGCTGGGTGAAGACGTCGCCCGGGGCGGTGGCCGCCGTGATGCCGGCGACCCCGCCGGTGTTCAGCTTCGCCGCTGCGGCGGTGATCTTCTCGTACGTGTCGGGGGCGGGCAGGCCGGCGGCGTCGAAGAGGTCCTTGCGGTAGACCAGCAGCTGCCCCCAGCCGTCGCTGGGTACCGAGAGCTGCTTCCCGTCGTCGGAAGTCAGTTCCAGGGCCCGTGGCGAGAAGGTGTCCCGCCCCAGCTTGTCGACGATCTCCTTGTTGGCGTCGGGGTGCAGCAGTTCGTTGCCGGCGAGGGTCCGGATGCCGGCGAGCGAGACGGACCCGACCACGTCGGGCAGCTCGCCGGCGGCGGCGCTGGAGGCGATGAGGGAGGGGAACTGGTCCTCGTTGACGGTGACGAGGTTGACCTTCACGCCGGTCTTCGCGGTGTAGTCGGCGATGATCGCGCGGGTGGCGGTGACCCGGTCGGCCACGTCCTCCAGGCTCCACACCGTTATCTGTGAGTTGTCACTCTTCGATTCGTCGTCTCCGCAGGCCAGCAGTCCGACCCCGGCAACTGCCATGATCAGGGTGGACGCGAGCATCCGCATCGAGGGTGATGGCATCGGTGGCACTCCTCTCGAAGGGTACACAAGGGATTCAACGCCTTCGATTGATCAATAACAAGACATATAGCGATTTTTTGTTAAGATTGAGCCCGGTACGTCCCGGGAGTGGCGCCATGGGCAACTGGGTTGTCTCGCTGGCCGGGCCGCGGCGCGTGAGCCTCGAGCCCTGCCCCACCGATCCGCTCGGCCCGGGCCAGGTCCGGGTCCGCACCTGCTACTCCGGCATCTCCGCCGGCACCGAGCTCACCCTGTTCCGGGGCAGCAACCCCCGGCTCAGCAAGGACTGGGACGACGTCAGCCGGATGTTCGTCCCCCGCCAGACCCCGGTGCCGTACCCGCTGGTCGGGTTCGGCTACGAGGAGGTCGGCGAGATCGTCGAGGTCGCCGGAGACGTCGTCGACCGGCATCCGGGCCAGCTCGTCTGGGGGATCTGGGGGCACCGGGCCGAGGCCGTCCTGCCGGCCGGCGCGGTCAACCCGCTCGCCCCCGGGCTCGACCCGCTCGCCGCCGTCTTCGCCCGCCCCGGCGCCATCGCGTTGACCGCCGTACTCGCCGCGGACCTGCACCTGGGCGACTGGGTCGGGATCTTCGGGCAGGGCGTGATCGGGTTGCTCGCCACCCGGCTGGCCAGCCTCTCCGGCGCCCGGGTGGTCGCCGTCGACCGGGTGCCGGCCCGGCTGGAACGCGCCGCCCGCCTCGGTGCCCGCCGTACGGTCGACGCCGGCGTCGACTCCGCCGCCGCCGTGCTGCACGAGGCCACCGGCGGCCGGGGCGCGGACGTCTGCCTGGAGCTGTCCGGGGCGTACCCGGCGCTGCACGAGGCGATCCGCGCCACCACCCACGCCGGCCGCGTCGTGGCCGCCGGCTTCTACCAGGGCCAGGCCGACGGGCTCGGCCTCGGCGAGGAGTTCCACCACAACCGGATCCAGCTGGTGGCGGCCCAGGTCTCCGGGCCCGCCCCGGCGCCCGGCCTGGCCGGCCGATGGTCCGGTGACCGCATCGCCCACACCTTCATGGACCTGGTGGCCGAGGGCAGCGTCGACCCGCTGCCGCTGGTGAGCCACGTCGTGGACGCCCGCGCGGTGGCCGACGCGCTCGCGTTGCTCGACCGCGGTGCCGATGACGTCCTACAAGTCGTGCTGAGGTTCTAGATGACCATCCCGCTCGCCTGCCAGGAGCAACTGCTCCCGGGCACCAACCTGTCCCAGAAGTTCGCCCTCGCCACCGCCCTCGGCTACCAGGGCATCGAGCTGCGCGGCCAGGGCGACCTCGCCCTCGCCCGCCGGCTGCCCGAACTGCGCCGGGCCCGCGCCGAGGGGGTGGTCATGCCCACCGTCTGCGTGGAGATGGACCACTTCATCGGCGACTTCGACCCGGCGCGCTCCCGCGACGCGGTGGCCAACCTGCGCTCCCAGCTCACCGTGATCGCCGAACTCGGCGGCGTCGGCGCGATGACCCCCGCCGCCTGGGGGATGTTCTCCCGCCGGCTGCCGCCGTTCGAACCGCCCCGCTCGCCCGGCGGCGACCGGCAGGTGCTCCTCGACGCCCTGGGTCACCTCGGCGAGCACGCCCGCACCGAAGGCGTCACCCTCTTCCTCGAACCCCTCAACCGGTACGAGGACCACATGGTCAACCGGCTCGACGAGGCGGTCACGCTCTGCGCCGCCGTGGGTCTGCCCTCGGTGCGGGTGGTCGCCGACACCTTCCACATGAACATCGAGGAGGACGACGTGCACGCCGCCCTGCGCGCTGCCGCGCCGTACCTGGGGCACGTGCAGGTCAGCGACTCCAACCGGTTCCAGCCCGGCACCGGGCACCTGGACTGGCCGGCGCTGCTGGGCACCCTGCGGGAGATCGGCTACCCCGGCTGGCTGGCGCTGGAGTGCCGGCTGCGCGGCGACCCGGTCCGGGCGCTGCAACAGGCGGCGACCGTGCTGCGGCACGCCCAGCCCCGGCAGGCGGCGGCATGAGCGCCGGCGCCAGCGGCCCGTCCGGCCTCGGCGCGCCCCCCACCGACCACCCCGACGGCCGCCCCGCCCCGCAGGCCGGCGCGGCGGCCCGACCGGCGCCCGGCGCGCTCCTCGCCGACCTGCGGCGGTTGGCGATCACCACCCTCGACGCGAACTGGGAGCACGACCACACGGTGCCCTCGCGCACCCTCTACCCCCACCAGTGGAGCTGGGACTCGGCGTTCATCGCCGTCGGGCTGGCCCACGTCCGCCCGGACCGGGCGTGGCGGGAACTGCGCACCCTCTTCGGCGCGCAGTGGGCCGACGGGCGGGTGCCGCACATCGTCTTCAACCCCGCCCTGCGGGTCGGGTCGTACTTCCCCGGGCCGGAGTTCTGGGGCTCCGCCGCCGCCGACGGCGCCCCGGCCGCCGCCACCTCGGGCATCGTCCAGCCGCCGGTGCACGCCCAGGCGGCCTGGCTGGTGCACCGCCGCGCCCCCTCCGAGGCGTCGACGCAGACGCTGCGCTGGCTCTACCCGAGGCTGGTCGCCCAGCAGCGCTACCTCACCGGCCGCCGCGACGTCGGCGGGGCTGGGCTCGCCGCCATCGTGCACCCGTGGGAGTCCGGCCTGGACAACAGCCCGGCCTGGGACGCGCCGATGGCCGCGGTGCCCGCCGACGCCGCCGTCATGCGGGCGTACCGCCGGCACGACACCGCGCACGCCGACGCGGCGCACCGCCCCACGAACCTGGACTACGCGCGCTACGTCGCGATCGTCGCCTCCTACCGCGCGCGCCGCTACAGCGACCACGCGCTGGCCGGATGGCATCCCTTCCTGGTCGAGTGCCCGCTGTTCAACGCGGCGCTGGGCGCGGCGGAGCACGCCCTGGCCGGCATCGCCGCCGTGGTGGGCGCCGATCCCGGCCCGCACCGCGACCGCGCGACGGCGATCACCGAGGCCCTCGTCCGGCGGCTCTACGACCCGGTCACCGGCACCTTCCACCCGCGCGACCTGCGCACCGACCGGCTGGTCCCGGCCCGTACGGTGCTCGGGCTGATGCCGTTGATCCTGCCCGACCTGCCGGCGCGCCAGGTGGGGGCGGTGCTGGCCGAGGCGTGCTCGGCGCGGTTCGGCCTGGCCCGGCACATGCCGCGCCCGCTGCCCACCCACGACCGGGGTGCGCCGGACTTCGAGCCGCTGCGCTACTGGCGCGGCCCGAGCTGGATGAACACCAACTGGCTGCTCTGGCGCGGGTTGCGCGCGCACCACCGGCCGGACCTGGCCGCCGGCCTGCGCGAGTCGATGCTGGAGATGGTCGCCACCGGCGGCTGCCACGAGTACTTCCACCCGGACACCGCGGCGGGGCTCGGCTCGGCGGCGTTCAGCTGGACCGCCTCGCTGCTGCTCGACGTCCTCGCCGAGGGGTGAGCATCACCGACTCGACCTGCTCGGGCGTGAGGTGTGCGCGGTGGTCCGCGCCCGTCTACAGTGGGTGCCCGCCCGCACTGGAGGACCGCCCGTGGACCCCATCGACAAGATCGCCTGGATCCGGATCGAGGACGGCCGGATCCTCAGCACCCGCTCCCGGGGCAGGGACGTCTGGTACCTGCCCGGCGGCAAGCGTGAGCCCGGCGAGACCGACCGGGAGACGCTCACCCGCGAGATCGCCGAGGAACTGGGCGTGGTGATCGACCCGGAGACGGCTGTGCACGTCGGCACGTTCACCGCCCGGGCGCACGGCCACCCGGCGGGCACGCTGGTGCGGATGACCTGCTACACCGCCGAGTACCACGGCGAGCCCCGGCCGGACCACGAGATCGAGGAGGTGGCCTGGCTCGGGTACGCCGACCGGGACCGGGTCTCCCCGGTCGACCAGATCATCTTCGACGACCTGCGCCGACGGGCCCTGCTGGGGTGAGCGAGCCTGACCGGTTCGACCGCTGACCGGTGAGGGAGGGCCGCACCGCGCCCGGCAGACCGCTACGCACCGGTGTGGCGCATCGCGCGGATCCCGCGGCGACCGGCCCGGCCGGAACCCATCGGATCAGGTGGCCGTTTGCGCCCTGCCGGGGCGGGTAACCGCGGTCGGATTCCCGACCGGGACCGGCCGGACGCCGAGGGTCGGATTCCTGACCGGCGGCCCTCCGCCGACCAGGATCGGGAATCCGACGGATCGGCGGAGCGTGAGGAGGACCGGGTGCGTTTTCCCCTCTTCGTCGACGCGGTCGCGCGGCGGGCGGAGTTGCCGCCGGAGCGCGCCGCCGCGATCGCCCGGGCCGTGCTGGTGACGGTGGCCGAGCGGGTCCAGGCCGGCGAGGTCGAAGACCTGACCGCCCAGCTACCGGACGACCTCAGCGAATACCTGGCCGAGCCGCCGCCGGACACCACACCGGGCGCGGCGGAGACCTTCGGGCCGATCGAGTTCCTGCGTCGGGTGGCGGACCGGGCCGGTGTCGAGCCGGCAACCGCCCAGGTCGGCGTGCGGGCGGTGTTCGCCACCCTGCGCGAGGCGGTCACCGTCGGGGAGTTCCAGGATCTGGTGGCGCAGCTGCCGAAAAGTTTCACCAGGGGTGTCGATACCTCGCCACCGCACCCGTACGATGAGTGACGTCGCCGCCACTGCGCACCCCGTCTGAGCTGCCGTTAAGGGAGCCGCCGGGGCGGAAGATCCCCGGCTTGCGACCCCTTTCGCCGGAAAATTACTCGCTGTTGCCCCCTTAGGCTGAAACTCCTCTCCGCGCTAGGGGGATGATCGGCCGATTTTCGACGGCCGATCTCCGAGGCGTCGTGGACCCTTCGGGCCGACTCCCATCGATGGACTTTTCCAGCGGGCATCGAGGCCTATCCTGGCTCCATCGTGAAGTCCTGGGGGGGATCATGGTCACAATCGTCGATGCCTACGCGCCTGTCCACAGTGGAGTCGAGCCGACACCCTGAGATGGCGCAACCGATGATCATCCAGCGTTTCGTGGACGCCGCGGCCGCCCATCCCGACCGGCCGGCGATCCTGGACGAGACCCACGAGGTCGACTACGCCGCACTGGCCGGCAGCGCCGGTGGCCACGCCGCCGCGCTCGCCGCCGCGGGCCTGCGGGCCGGCGACCGGGTCGCCCTGCTCACCGGGCACGGCACGCCCACCATCGCCGCCGTCCTCGGCGCCCTCGCCGCGGGCTGCGCGTACGTGCCGTTGGACCCAGGGTTCCCCGTCGCGCGGCTGCGGCACATGCTCGCCGCCGCCGACGTGCGCGCCGTCGCCTGCGCCGCCGCGCACCGGGAACTGGCCGAACGGCTCTGCGCCGACCGGCCCGGCACCGCCGTGATCGTCCTGGACCGGGTGCCGCCCGCCCCGCTGCGCCCCACACCCGTCGACCCGGACGCCCCGGCGTACGTGCTGTTCACCTCCGGCTCCACCGGCACGCCGAAGGCGGTCGCGCAGACCCACCGCAACCTGGCGCACGTCGTGGACAACCAGATCCGCGCCCTGGCTCTCGGCCCGGACGACCGGCTCAGCCTGCTCGCCTCGTTCAGCTTCGACGCCGCCATCCCGGACCTCTACCCGGCCCTGCTCACCGGCGCCGCCGTCGTCCCGGTGGACCTGCGCCGGCACGGGCTGGCCCACGCCGCCGAGCAGTTGCTCCGGCACCGGGTGACCGTTTACCACTCGACCCCGACGGTCTACCGGTTCCTGCTCGACACCCTCGGCGCGCGCCGGCTCGACTCGGTGCGGGTGGTGCTGCTCGGCGGCGAGCAGGCCACCGGCGTCGACGCGGCGCGCGGTCGGGACCGGTTCGCCCCGGGCTGCGTGCTGGTCAACGGTTACGGCGCCACCGAGATGACCTTCGCCGCCCGGTACGCGCTGCCGTTCACCGACGCCGACCCGAGCGCCACCGGGCCGCTGCCGATCGGCACCCCGCTGCCCGGGTACGCGCTGTCCCTGGACGGGGGGACCGGGGAGATCGTGGTGCGCAGCCGGCACCTCGCCCCCGGCTACCTCGGCCAGGACAGCGACCGGTTCGCGTTCGACGACGACGGCATCACCCGGACGTACCGCACCGGGGACCTCGGCGCGCGGCTGCCGGGCGGCGAGCTGGTCTGCCTGGGCCGGCTCGACCGGCAGGTCAAGGTGCGCGGGTTCCGGGTGGAGCTGACCGAGATCGAGGCGGTCCTCGCCGCCCAGCCCGGCGTCGCCGCCGTCCGGGCCATCGCCCGCGACGGCGAGCTGCTGGCGTACGCGACGCCCGCCGGCGGGCCCCTCGACCGGGCGGCCCTGCGCGCCGCCCTCGCCCGGCGGCTGCCCGAGTACGCCCTGCCCCGCGCGGTGGTCGTGCTCGATGCGTTCCCGCTCACCGTCACGGGCAAGATCGACGAGCGGACGCTGCCCGAACCGCCGCGGAACGTGCCGGCCGGGCAGGGCCCGAGCACCGAGACCGAGCGGGCGGTGCACGACATCTGGTGCGCGGTGCTCGGCCGCGCCGCGGTCGGCCGGCAGGAGAACTTCTTCGACGCCGGCGGCCAGTCCCTGCTGCTCGGCCAGGTGCAGCAGCGCCTCGCCGAGCGGTTCGGGGTGGCGCTGCCGATGGTGCGGCTCTTCGCTCACCCCACGGTCGCGGCGCAGGCCCGGCTGCTCGACGCTACGGCCATCGACGACCGGCCGGGCGCACCGGCCCCCGCGCCGACCCTGCCCGCCCCGGCCGCGCCGACCCTCGCCGCCCGCGAGTACAGCGGCGACGAGATCGCGGTCGTCGGGCTGGCCGGGCGGTTCCCCGGCGCGCCGGACCTGGCCACCTTCTGGTGGAACCTCTGCGCCGGGGTCGACTCGATCCACGACCACAGCGACGCCGAGCTGGCCGAGCTGGGCATCGGGCCCGGCCTGCGCGCCGACCCCCGGCACGTCCGGGCCGCCGGCCGGCTCGACGGCGTCGCCGACTTCGACGCCGAGTTCTTCGCCATGGGCGAGCAGGAGGCCGCCCGCACCGACCCGCAGCACCGGCTCTTCCTGGAGACCGCGTGGGAGGCGCTGGAGGACGCCGGGCACGACCCGACCCGCTTTCCCGGGCTGGTCGGGGTCTACTCGGCCACCTCGGCCAACCGGTACTTCCTGTTCCACTTGCTGGACAACCCGGCCGTGGTGGGCGA
This sequence comes from Micromonospora sp. CPCC 205739, assembly GCF_036906795.1. Taxonomy (NCBI): domain Bacteria; kingdom Bacillati; phylum Actinomycetota; class Actinomycetes; order Micromonosporales; family Micromonosporaceae; genus Micromonospora; species Micromonospora sp. CPCC 205739. The sequence goes on from NZ_JBAKHS010000017.1 coordinate 99,252, forward strand.
CGTGGACCCGGACGACTGGGAGGCCCGGCTGATCGGCCGGCAGTTCACCGACCACCTGCCCGGGCAGGTCGCGTACCGGCTGGGGCTGACCGGGCCCGCGGTCGCGGTGCAGAGCGCCTGCTCCAGCTCGCTGGTCGCGGTCTGCCTCGCCGCGCAGAGCCTCGCCGACTACCAGTGCGACCTCGCCCTCGCCGGCGGGGTCAACGTCACCTGGCCGCGCTACCGGCACACCCCCGGCGGGCTGGCCTCGCCGGACGGCCGCTGCCGGGCCTTCGACGAGGCCGCCGACGGGGCCGGCTTCGGCTCCGGCGTCGGGGTGGTCGCGCTGCGCCGCCTCGCCGACGCCCAGGCCGACGGCGACCGGATCTACGCCGTGCTGCCCGGCTGGGCGGTCACCAACGACGGGCCCGACCGGGCCGGCTTCGCCGTGCCCGGCCCCGCCGGGCAGGCCGCCGCCGTCGCGAACGCCCTCGCCGCCGCGGAGGTGGCCCCCGGCGAGGTCCGGTTCATCGAGGCCCACGGCAGCGGTACGCCGCTCGGCGACGCCATCGAGGTGGCCGCGCTGCACGAGGTGTACGGCGGGGCCGCGCCCGCCGAGTCCTGCGCGCTCGGCTCGGTCAAGACCAACATCGGCCACCTGGACGCCGGGGCGGGCGTGGCCGGGCTGATCAAGACGGTGCTCGCCGTGCAGCACGGGGTGATCCCGCCGAACCTGCACTTCACCCGGCCGCACCCGGAGATCGACCTGGCCGGCGGCCCGTTCTACGTGCCGACCAAGGCGCGCGACTGGCCGCCGGGTCCGCGCCGGGTCGCCGGGGTCAGCTCGTTCGGCCTCGGCGGCACCAACGCCCACGTGGTGGTCGAGCAGCCGCCACCGGTCGAGCCGGTCGAGCTGCCGCAGGGCCGGGCGTACCTGCTGCCGGTCTCGGCGCGTACCCCGGAGGCGTTGCGCGCGGCGCTGGCCCGGCTGCGGACCCACCTGGCCGGGGTGGCCCCGGCGTTGCCCGAGGTGGCCGCCACCCTGGCGCTGGGCCGGCGGGCCTTCGACTGCCGGGCGGCGGTGGTCGCCACCGACCTGGCCGGCGCGATCGCCGCGCTGGACGAGCTGCGCGACGCCGACACCCGGATCGCCGGCCCGGCCGGTCGGCTGCGGAACCTCGCCGCCGACTGGGTCGCCGGCCGCGACGTCGACCCGGCCGCACTGCACCCCGGCGAGGGCGTTCGCCGCACCGGCCTGCCCGGCTACCCGTTCCAGCGCCGGCGGTACTGGATCGACCCTGTTGAGAAAGGCACGCGGTGAACTGGTTCGTCTCGTCCGGAAGCCGACCCCAGGCGCCGGTGCAACTGTTCTGCCTGCCCTATGCCGGGGCCGGCGCGAGCGCGTTCCGGCGCTGGCAGGAGGGGATCGGCCCGGACGTCGAGGTGCTGGCCGTGCAGCTGCCCGGCCGGGAGAACCGGATCAGCGAGGACCCCCGGTTCACCGTCGGTGAGGTCGCCGACGCCATCGCCGGACGCGCCGACCGCCCGTACGCGATCTACGGCCACTCGATGGGCGGCCGGATCGGCTTCGAGGTGGTCCGCGAGCTGCGCCGCGCCGGCCGCCCGCTGCCGCTGCGGCTCTACGTCGGCGGCGCGCGGCCACCGCACGTCGACGCTCCCAGCCTCTTCGACGGGCTGTCCCGGGTGGACGACGACGAACTGCTGCGCCGCCTCGGCGCGGGCGGCGGTCTCCCCGCCGAGCTGCTGGCGCACCCCGAGCTGGTGCAGCTGCTGCTGCCGCTGCTGCGCGCCGACTTCGGCCGGGTGGACAGCTACCGGTACGTCCCCGGCGAGCCGCTGCCGGTGCCGGTCGTCGCGTTCAGCGGCCGGCACGACCGGGCGGTGAGCCGGGAGCAGAGCGCCGCATGGTCCGCGCACACCGCCGCCGGGTTCACCCTGCACGAGATCGACGGCGGGCACTTCTTCCTCGCCGACCGGCTGCCCGAGCTGCTCGCCGTCGTGCGCGCCGACCTGGCGGACGCCGTCGGCTCCCGCGCGGGCGCCGCCGCGTCCGTTGCCACCGCCGCGTCCGCTGCCTCTGCCGATGCCGGCACGGGCGGCGCCGGGTCCGACGCGGTCGCGTCCGACCCGGGCGGCTCGGCCGGCGCGTCCCCCGCGCACCGGGTGCCGCTGGGGGACACCGGCTGGTCGGTGTGGCGGGACGCCGTGCTGCGTACCACCGGCTTCCCGGCCGACGGGCTGACCCTTTTCGCCTCGCCGCACGCCGCCGCGGCCGCCGACGAGCTGCTGGCCACCGGGGCCGGCGCCGACCGGTTCGACAAGGAGTTCGACGAGGCCGTCCGGGCGTCGGCGCACCGGATCAGCGAGCTGGCCGGCCGGCCGCTGCTGCGCGAGGCGGTCACCTGGCAGAACCGGGGCGCGCTCTTCGCCCTGGACGGTCTGGCCCGCGGCGGCGGCGACGCGGCCCGCAACGTGCGTCGTCGCGACCGCGAGCGGGCCCTGCTCAAGTACTGGCAGCGGTACGCGGGCAAGAACGAGACGGTCGGGTTCTTCGGGCCGAGCTGCTGGGTCACGATCGACCCGGAGCAGCCGGAGGTCGCCCGGATCAGCCAGGGGCCCGGGCTGACCCGCCGCCGCTGGGTCTGGTTCGAGTCCTGGGCGCTGTCCGCGTACGCCGACCGGATCGGCGCGGACCTGGCGGTGCGCCGCTGGTGGCCGCCGATGCTCTGCCCGCACCTGAGCGTGCGCGGGCGCAGCGTGCTGCGCCCCGGCCGGCCGCCGGTGCCGCTGTCCCCGGTGGAGGCGGCGGTACTCGCCGCCGTCGACGGCCGCCGGCCGGCGTGCCACCTGGTGACCGATCCGGCGCTCGGGCTGCGCCGACCGGAGGACGGCTACGCCCTGCTGGACCGGCTGGTGGCCCGGGAGCTGATCACCTGGGACGCCGCCCTGCCGGTCAGCCCGGACGCCGAACAGGTGCTCACCGCCCGCATCGACGGAATCGGCGACGAGCCGGCCCGGGCCACCGCGCGGGCCGGCTGGGACCGGCTGCGCGCGGCCCGCGACGAGGTCGCCGGCGCGGCCGGCGACCCGGACCGGCTCCGGGTCGCGCTCGACGACCTCGACGCCACCTTCACCGCGCTGACCGGGGCCGCGTCCCGGCGCCGGGAGGGCCAGATGTACGCCGGGCGGACCATCTGCTACGAGGACACCAGCCGCGACCTCGACGTCGTCTTCGGCGCGCCACTGCTGGCCGACCTCGCCGCCCCGCTCGACGTGCTGCTGCGCGCCGCCCGCTGGATGGTCAACGCCCTGGCCGAGGCGTACGGGGCGGTGTTCCGGGGGCTCTACGAGGAGCTGCGCGCCGAGGCGGGGGACTCCCCGGTCGCCCTGTCCGACCTCTGGTTCCTGGTCCAGGGCCTGTTCTGGGGCGGGGGCGAGCGCCCGGTCGACGCCGTGGCCGCCGAGTTCGCGGCGCGCTGGGCCGGGCTGTTCGCCCTGGACACACTGCCCGCCGGCACCACCGAGGTCCGGCTGCGGGTCGCCGACCTCGCCGGCCGAATCGACGAGGTCTTCCCCAGGGCGCGGCCGTCCTGGTCCAACGGCATGGTGCACAGCCCCGACCTGCAGATCTGCGCCGCCGACGCCGACGCGCTGCGCCGGGGCGAGTTCACCGTCGTCCTCGGCGAGCTGCACGCGGCCTGGTCGTCGTTCGACTGCGCGGTGTTCACCCCCTCGCACCCGGACGTGGAGCGGCTGCGCGCGGCGCTCACCGAGGACCTGGGCGAGCGGCGGATCCGGCTGCTCTTTCCCAGCGACTGGCCCCGGCGGACCAGCCGTACCGCCGAGGCGCTGACCGGTCCGACCGACCGGCACCTGGCGTTCCAGCCGGCCCCGGGCGCGGACCCGGCCCGGGTGCTGCCCACGGTGGACCTCACGGTGACCGACGAGAACGGCCGGCTGGTCGCCACCGCCCGCGACGGCCAGCGGTGGCCGCTCACCGAGGTCTTCGCCGAGCTGCTCAGCGCGCATGCCGTCGACGGCTTCAAACTGGTCGCCGCCGCGCCGTACACACCCCGGATCACCCTGGACAACCTGGTGGTGGCCCGGCAGACCTGGCGCACCACGGTCGGGGAGAGCGGGCTCGCCGAGGTGACCGGGGAGCGCGACCGCTACCTCGCGGCACGGGCCTGGCGACGGCGGCTGGGCCTGCCGGAGCAGGTCTACGTCAAGCTCGGGACCGAGATCAAGCCCTGCTTCGTCGACCTGAGCAGCCCCGCCTTCGTGACCATGTTCTGCGCCATGGTCCGGGCCGCCCGCACCGACGGTGGCGACGAGGTTTCCCTGCTGGTCAGCGAGATGCTGCCCACCCCCGACCAGGCGTGGGTGCCGGACGGCACCGGCCGCGGCTGCTTCAGCGAGCTGCGGCTGCAGATCGTGGACGCCCCCGAGAGCGAGGACCTTCGATGAGTCACCTGCTGCCGCTGGGCGACACCGGCTGGTCGGTGTGGCGGGACGTCGTCCTGCGCAGCGCCGGTTTCCCCGCCGACGGCCTGGGCCGCTTCGCCGCCCCGGACGCGGCGGCCGCCGCCGACGCGTTGCTCGCCGGGGAGGGCACCCCGGAGGTCGTTGACAAGGCGCTGGCCGAGGCGTTCGCCGGCTCCTCCGCCGTGGTCGGGGAACTGGCCGCCGACCCGCTGCTGCGCGAGGCGGTCACCTGGCAGAACCCGGACATGCTGATCGCGCTGGACGGGCTGCTGCGCACCGACCCGACGGTGCGCAACGTGCGCCGGCGCAAGCGGGAGCTGAGCCTGCTGCGCTACTGGCAGCGCTACTGCGGCAAGGCCGAGACGATCGGCTTCTTCGGCCCGGTCTGCTGGGGCACCTTCGACCCGGACGACCCGCGTACCCGGTTGGCTCCCGGCCCCGGCCTGGTCACCCGCCGGCACGTCGGGTTCGAGGCCTGGGCCCTGATCGCCTACGCCGACCGGCTCGCCGACGACCCGGCGGTACGCCGCTGGTGGGCCCCCGCGCTGCAACCACACCTGACGGTGGAAGGGCGGCAGCTGCGCTGGCCGCTGCACCCGCCGATCACGCTGTCGGCGGTGGAGGCCTGGTTGCTGGCGTCCTGCGACGGGCATACCGCCGCCGGTGAGCTGGCCGAGCGGGCGTGTGCGGAGGGCGTCGTCCGCTCCGTCGACGACGTCTTCCTGCTGCTGGACCGGTTCGTCGAGCGGGGCCAGCTGACCTGGGACGCCAACCTGCCGAACAGCCCGGACGCCGAACGGGTGCTGGGCGAGCGGATCACCGCGATCGGCGAGGAGGCGGTGCGCGCCGCGGTGGCCGCGGACTTCGACCGGCTCCGGGCCGCCCGGGACGCGGTCGCGGCCGCCGCCGGCGACCCGGACCGGCTCGGCGCCGCGCTGGCCGCGCTCAACACCGAGTTCACCGCGGTCACCGGCCGCCCCGCCACCCGGCAGAGCGGGCAGATGTACGCCGGCCGGACCGTCTGCTACGAGGAGACCGCCCGCGACCTCGACGTCACCGTCGGCGCCAACGTGCTGGACGCGCTGGCCGCCCCGCTCGCGGTGGTGCTCCAGGCGGCCCGCTGGCTCACCGCCGAGATCGGCGCGGGCTGCGCCGAGGTCCTCGCCGACCTGCACGACGAGCTGGCCGCCGAGGGTCCGGTGCGGCTGGCCGACATCTGGTCGTTGGCCCAGGGGATCCTGATCGCCCCGGACGGCCCGGTCGCCCGCGCCGGGGTGGGCTTCACCGACCGGTGGGCCGAGCTGTTCGGGCTGCGGCACCTGCCGGCCGGCGCCGTCGAGCTGCGGTTGCGCGCCGAGGACCTGGCCGGCCCGGTCCGCACGCTCTTCGCCGCCGAGCGGCCCGGCTGGCCGTCCGCGCGGATCCACAACCCCGACCTCCAGATCAGCGCGGCCTCCGCCGAGGCGATCGACCGGGGCGAGTTCCTGCTCGTCCTCGGCGAGCTGCACCCGGCCACCATCGCCTACGACAGCGGGGTGCTCACCCCGTTCCACCCCGACCCGGCTGCGCTGCGGGCCGCGCTCGACGCCGACCTGGGACCGGCCCGGATCCGGGTGCTCTACCCGGAGAGCTGGCCCCGGCTGACCACCCGCACCACGTACGCGCTCACCGGCCCGGCGGACCGCCAGCTCGGCATCGACACCGCCCGCGGCGGCGACGTCGACCGGCTGGTCCCGGCCACCGCCGTCACCGTGGTCCGCGACGACGCCGGGCTGAGCGCGGTCTTCCCCGACGGGTCCCGCTGGCCGCTGATGGAGATCTTCGCCCACCTGCTCGGCTCGCTGCTGGTGGACACCTTCAAGCTGCTCGACCCGGCCCCCCACACGCCTCGGATCACCATCGACCGGCTGGTGGTGGCCCGGCGTACCTGGCGCACCACGGTGGCCGGCAGCGGGCTGGCCGGGCACGGCGACGAGACCGCCCGCTACCTCGCCGCACGCCGCTTCCGGGCGGCGCTCGACCTGCCCGAGCGGGTCTTCGTCAAGGTCGGCACCGAGGTCAAGCCCTGCTACGTCGACCTCACCGGCCCGCTGTACGCCCAGTCGCTGTGCGCCATGGTCGACGCCGCCGCGAAGACCGGCCCCGACGTGGCGGTGGTGGTCACCGAGCTGCTGCCCATGCCGGCGCAGGCCTGGGTGCCCGACGCCGCCGGGCGCGGACACGTCAGCGAGCTGCGCCTGCAGATCACCGATTCCGCGACCTACCGGGGAGAGCACGGGTGACCGACATCCTTTCCATCAGCGCCGTCGCCGGGCCGCAGCTGCCCTGGCCGGACGGGACGCTGGCCGACCTGATCGCCGCCCGGGCCGCGCGCTGCCCGGACGCGGTGGCCGTCCGCCAGTGGGACGACCGGCTCACCTACCGGGAGCTGGTCGGCCGGGCGGCCGGGGTGGCCGCCGCGCTGCGGGCCCGGGGCGTCGGCCGGCACAGCCGGGTCGGGGTCTGCGGCCGACGCCGGCCCCGGCTGGTCGTCGACGTCCTCGGGGTGCTCCTCGCGGGCGGCTGCTACGTGCCGCTGGAACCCGACGGCCCCCGCGAGCGGCTGCGCGAGATCCTCTCCGACGCCCGGGTGTCGCTGCTGGTCGGCGACGCGGCGGCCGAGCTGACCGACCTGCCGGGCGTCGAGGTGGTGCAGGCCGACGGTCCGGCCCCGCTGGCGCCCTGCCCGGCCCGGCCCGGTGACCCGGCGTACGTGCTGTTCACCTCCGGCTCCACCGGCCGGCCCAAGGGAGTGCTGACCTCCCACCGCAACGTGGTCGAGTTCGTCACCGGCTGCGCGGCGGTCAGCGGCGCCGACGCCGGGGTGCGCAGCCTCGGCATCGCCTCGCTCGGCTTCGACGTATCCATCATGGACATCTTCCTGCCGCTGCTGCTCGGCGGGGCGGTGCAGCTGCTCGGCGCCGAGGACCGGGCCGACCCGGTCCGGCTCGCCCGGTTCATCGTCGCGCACGAGGTGAACTGGGGTTTCATCACCCCGATCGTGCTGTCCATGCTGGACCCGGCGGACGTGCCGGGCTGGCGTACGGTGTTCTGCGGCGGCGAGGCGGTCCCCGCCGAGCTGGCCGCCCGCTGGGCGCCGGGGCGGCGCTTCCTCAACGGCTACGGCCCGACCGAGACCACCGTGCTGGCGGTCACCGGCGAGCTGACCGGCGCCGAGAGCGATCCGGCGCCGATCGGCCTGCCGCTGCCCAACCACCGGGCCTACGTCGTCGACGCCGGGCTGCGGGCGGTGCCGCCGGGGGAGACCGGCGAGCTGCTGATCGGCGGCCCCGGCCTGGCCGACGGCTACCTCGACCGGCCCGGCCTGACCGCCGAGCGGTTCGTCCCCGACCCCTTCTCCGGCCTGCCCGGCGAGCGGCTGTACCGCACCGGCGACCTGGTCCGCCAGGCGGCCGACGGGCGGATCGTCTACCTCGGCCGCGCCGACCGGCAGGTGAAGATCCGGGGCCAGCGCATCGAGCTGGGCGAGGTCGAGGCCGTGCTGGCCGGCGCCCCCGGCGTCGACCGGGTGGCCGTCGAGGCGGTGCCCGGGCCGGCCGGCACCGAGCTGGTCGCGGTCCTCACCCCGGCCGGTGCGCCGGACGACGAGACGATCCGGGCGTACGCCCGCGCGCGGCTGACCGCGGCGATGCTGCCGGCCCGGCTGCTGCGCCGCGACGACCTGCCGGTCAGCCCGGTCACCGGCAAGCTGGACCGGCCGGCGCTGCGCGCCCTGGCCCTGGCCGCGCTGAGCACCGGCCCCACCGCCGACGAGCCGGCCGGCCCGGCCGACCCGGTGACGCGGACGGTCACCCGGATCTGGACCCGGCTGCTCGGCGCGACCCCCGGCCCGGACACCGACTTCCTCGCCGCCGGCGGCAACTCCATCGCCGCGATGCGCCTGGTCGCCGCGCTCCGCGCCGAGCTGGGCCGGCACGTCGACACCCGGGACGTGCTCGCCGGGCGCACCCTGGGCGGCCTGGTCGCCCGGCTGCGCGCCGCCGCCCCGGCCGACGCCGAGGAACTGACCACCGGCAACCCGCCCACCCTCTCTCCGCCGCAGCGCCGGCTCTGGTTCGTCGACCAGCTCGCCCCCTCCAGCGCCCCGTACAACATCGCCGTCGCGCACCGGCTGCGCGGCCCGCTGGACACCGGCGCGCTCGGCGTGGCGCTGCGGGCCGTCGCCGAGCGGCACGACGTGCTGCGCTGGCGCATCCCGCAGACCGCCGGGGTGCCGTACGCGGTCTGCGAGGAACCCACCGACGTGGCCGTGCCGGTGGTCGACCTGACCGGCAGCGCCGACGCCGAGGCGGAGCTGGCCGGGATGCTCGCCGCCGGCGCCGCGCACGCCTTCGACCTGGCCACCGGGCCGCCCTGGCAGGTAACCGTCTACCGGCTGGGCGTCGACGAGCACGTGCTGGCGATGACCATGCACCACGCGGTCTTCGACGGCTGGTCCGAGGCGGTCCTCTACGACGACCTCGCCGCCGCGTACGCCCGGGCGGTCACCGGGGCGCCCCCGACGTTGCCGCCACCGGCCGCCACGTACGCCGACTACGCGGTGTGGCGGGCCGAGCGGGACCGCCGCCGGGGCGCGGCGGACCTCACCTGGTGGGCCGGGCACCTGCGCGGCGTGCCCACCGTGCTGGAGCTGCCCCGCGACCGGCCCCGCCCGGCGGTGCAGACCTACGCCGGCGCCGAGGCCGTGGTCACCCTCTCCGCGGCCGCCGACCGGGCGGTGCGCGACCTGGCCGCCCGGCGCGGCACCACGGTCGCCACGGTGCTGCTCGCCGGCTTCGGCGAGCTGCTGCGCCGGCTCACCGGCGGGGACGACCACGTGGTCGGGGCGATCGTCGCCGACCGCCGGCTGGCCGCCTTCGACGACGTGGTGGGCTTCTTCATCGACACCGTGCCGGTGCGGCTGCGCACCGGCGGGGCCGGCTTCGCCGAACTGGTCGACCGGTGCGCCGCCGAGCTGTACGAGGTCACCGCCCACCCGGGCGCGCCGCTGGAACGCATCGTGGAGGCCCTCGGCGTCGGCCGGGACACCTCCCGCGCGCCGCTGGTGCAGGTGCTGTTCAACGTGCTCAACTTCGCCCCGCCCCGGCTGGCGCTGACCGGGCTGACCGGCGTGCCGGTCCCGGTGCCCAAGCCCGGCTCGCCCTTCGACATCACCGTCTACGTGGTCGAACGGGACGGCCGCATCGGCGTCGAGGTGGTCCACAACCCGGACCTGTTCGACGCCGACCGGATCGACGCGCTCCTGGCCGACCTGGCCGAGCTGGTCGGCGCGCTCGCCGCCGACCCGGACGCGCCGGCGGACGCCGTCGCCGCCGCGCTGCCGCGGCCCACCGTACGGACGCCGCAGCTCGGCGCGATGACCGTGGCGGCCGCCGAGCCGCCCCGCACCGCCCCGCTCCCGGCCGGGCCGGACGGGCTCACCGACACCGAGGAGCTGGTCGCCGGCATCTGGCGGGAGGTGCTGGAGACCGACCGGGTGGGCGTCGCCGACAACTTCTTCGACATCGGCGGCCACTCGCTCGCCCTGGCCGCGGTGCACGCCCGGCTCACCGCCGCCACCGGCCGCTCGATCACCATGCTCGACCTGTTCCGCCACCCCACCGTCCGGGCGCTCGCCGCCAGCCTCGACGGCGCCGCCGACCGGCCGGAACTCGCCCGCGCCGCGCTGCGGGCCGCCGCCCGCCGCGGCCGCACCCGCCGCAACCCACCCCGCCGCCCCGGCGGCACCGCGCAATGAAGGACACGCAGATGGACAAGCCGATGGCACCCGACCTTCCCGCCGACGACGGCATCGAGCCGATCGCGATCGTCGGGCTCGCCGCGCGGCTGCCCGGCGCCGCCGACGTCCGGCAGTTCTGGCGCAACCTGGTCGACGGCGTCGAGTCCGTCACCGAGCTGACCCGCGAGGAGCAGCTCGCCCGGGGCGCAGGAGTGGAGGAGGTCGACGACCCGGGGTGGGTGGCCCGCGCGCCGCTGGTCGACGGGTACGACGAGTTCGACGCCGAGCTGTTCGGGATGACCGCCCGGGAGGCGGAGATCACCGACCCGCAGCACCGGCTGTTCCTGGAGAGCTGCTACACGGCGTTGCAGGACGCCGGCTACGACCCGGCCCGTTACGACGGCGCGGTCGGCGTGTACGCCGGCACCGGCGGCAACACCTACCTGCACCGGTACGTGCTGCGCAACAAGCGCGTCGGCGGCAGCCCGCACGGCACGGTCTCCCGCGCCACCGGCAACTCGCCGAACTACGTGGCCACCAACGTGTCGTACCGGCTGGACCTGCGCGGGCCGAGCCTTACCGTGCACACCGCCTGCTCCACCTCGCTGGTCGCGTTCCACCTGGCCTGCGAGGCGCTGCGCAACGGGGAGTGCGACATGGCGCTCGCCGGCGGGGTCAACGTCGAGCTGCCGCACGTCGGCTACCTCGGCATGGACGGCTTCACCTCGCCCGACGGGCGGTGCCGGCCGTTCGACGCCGCCGCCAACGGCACGGTCTGGGGCAGCGGCGTCGGCGTCACCCTGCTCAAGCGTCTCTCCGACGCGATCGCCGACGGCGACGCGATTCGGGCGGTGGTGCTGGGCAACGCCGTCAACAACGACGGCGCGGGCAAGGTCGGCTTCACCGCGCCCAGCATCGACGGGCAGATGGAGGCCATCGCCCAGGCCGTCGGGATGGCCGGGATAGACCCGCGCAGCATCAGCTACGTCGAGGCGCACGGCACCGGCACCGCCATGGGCGACCCGCTCGAGGTGGCCGCCCTCTCGGCGGTCTACACCAGGGACACCGACGACCGGGGCTGGTGCGGCATCGGCTCGGTGAAGTCCAACATCGGCCACCTCAGCCAGCCCTCCGGCATCGTCAGCGTGATCAAGACGGTGCTCGCGATGGAGCACGGCCTGATCCCGCCGACCATCAACTTCGAGACCCCGAACCCGGCGATCGACTTCGCCGACACGCCGTTCTACGTGGCGAACACGCTGACCAAGTGGGACAGCGAGGGCGGGCCGCGCCGGGCCGGGGTCAGCTCCTTCGGCATCGGCGGCACCAACGCCCACGTGGTGCTTCAGGAGGCGCCGGCGGCGTACCGGGCCGACCGGACGGTCCGCCCGGCGCAGCTGCTGCACGTGTCGGCGAGGACCGCCACCGCCCTGGACGCCGCGGTGCTCCGCCTGGCCGAGCACCTGGAGGGCGCCACCGACGGCGGGCCGCAGCTGCTCGCCGACGTGGCGCACACCCTGCGTGTGGGCCGCCAGGAGTACCCGCACCGGCGCGCGGTCGTCGCCACTGACCTGCCCTCTGCGGCGGCTGCCCTCCGTGATCCGCGCCGCGGACATCGCGGTCTGACCGACGGTCCAGCCCCGACCGTCTGCTTCCTCTTCTCCGGCCAGGGCTCCCAGTACGCCGGGATGGGCGCGCAGCTCTACGCCGAGGAGCCGGCCTTCGCCGCCGCCGTGGACGAGTGCGCCGAGCTGCTCCGCCCCGAGCTGGGGCTGGACGTCCGCGACCTGATCCTCGGCCGCGACCCGGAGGCGGGGGAGAAGCTCACCGAGACCCGCTACACCCAACCGGCCCTCTTCGTCGTCGAGTACGCCCTCGCCACCCTCTGGCGGCGGGCCGGGGTGCAGCCCGCCGCGATGATCGGCCATTCGATCGGCGAGTACGTCGCCGCCACCGTCGCCGGGGTGCTGAGCCTGCCCGACGCGCTGCGGGTGGTCGCCGCGCGGGGGCGGCTGATGCAGTCCCTGCCGTCGGGCGCGATGCTCGCCGTGGCGCTGGACGAGTCGGTGGTCGCGCAGCGCCTCCCCGAGGGGCTGTCCATCGCCACCGTCAACGGCCCGGGCACCTGCGTGGTGGCCGGCGAGAGCGCCGCGATCGCCGCGTTCGCTGAGACGATCAAGGGCAAGAGCAAGGCGCTGCGCACCTCGCACGCCTTCCACTCGCCGATGATGGAACCGATCCTGGCCGAGTTCACCGCGCTGATGGCGACCGTGCCGCTGCGCCCGCCGGCGATCCCGTTCCTGTCCAACGTCACCGGCACCTGGATCACCGCCGAGCAGGCCACCGACCCGGCGTACTGGGCCGCGCACCTGCGCCGGCCGGTGCGCTTCGGCGACTGTGTGGCCACCCTGCTCGCCGAGGGCACCTGGGCGCTGCTGGAGTGCGGCCCGGGTCGGCAGCTGGCCAACCTGGCCCGGATGCAGGTCGCCAAGGCCGCCCCGGCCCAGCGGGCGCTGACCCCGCTGGGTAGCCTGCCCGGCCCGGGCGAGCGCACCGGTGACCTGGCCACCCTGCTGACCAGCGCCGGCGCGCTCTGGTGCGCCGGCGTCGGCGTGCGGCTCGACGCCGATCCGGCCGCCCGGCGGGTGCCGCTGCCCACCTACCCGTTCGAGCGCCGCCGCTACTGGGTGGACCCGGACCCGGTGGACCAGGCCCCCGCGCCGGTGGAGCGCGGTCCGCGTCCGCTGCCGGAGTGGTTCGCCGTGCCGGTGTGGCGGCAGGCCGCCGCCGAGCCGCGCACCGCACCGCTGGGCCGCTGCCTGGTCCTGGCCGACGGCCCGCGCGGCGACGCGCTGGTCGCCGCGCTGCGGGCCGCCGGCGCCACGCCGATCGTGGTACGCACCGGGGAGCGCTTCGCGGCCGTCGACGGCGGGTACCGGCTGCGCCCCGGCGCCCGCGAGGACCACGACGCCCTGGTGGCGGCGCTCGCCGCCGACCTGCCGCAGCGGCTGGTGCACGCCTTCGCCCTCGACGGCGACCCGGCCGGCACCGACGTCGCCGCGGCCTGGGCCGCCCAGGACCGGGGCTTCTTCAGCTCGCTGCACCTGGTGCAGGCGCTCGCCGGGGCCGGGCTGACCGGCGACGAGCGCACCCTGACCCTCGACCTGGTCACCACCGGCATCGGGGATGTGACCGGCGGCGACCTGGTCCGCCCCGAGCACGCCACCCTCGCCGGGCTGGCCCGGGTGCTCCCGGCCGAGCTGCCCGGGCTGACCGTCCGGCTGGTCGACGCCGACCCGGCCTCGTCCGACGTGGCCGCGCTCGTCGCCGAGCTGCGCCGGCCGGTCGACCCGGAGCGCGCCGAGCTGGCGCTGCGCGGCCCGCGCCGCTGGGTGACCGGCTACGAGCAGGTCACCGTCGACGCCGAGGGCGAGCCGGGCGCGTTGCGCGAGGGCGGCCGGTACGTGATCACCGGCGGCCTGGGCGGCATCGGCGTCACCCTGGCCGAGGACTTCGCCCGGCGGGCCCGGGCGAAGCTGGTGCTGCTGGCCCGTTCGGGTCTGCCGCCGCGCGAGCGGTGGGACGAGCACCTGGCCGTGCACGGCGGCGCGGACCGGGCGGGCCGGGCCATCGCGGCGATCCGCCGGATGGAGGCCGCCGGCGCGTCGGTGCTGGTGCTCGCCGCCGACGTCACCGACCCGGCCGACCTGCGCCGGGTCCGCGCCGCCGCCGAGGCGCAGTTCGGCGGGATCGACGGCATCGTGCACGCCGCCGGGCTGCCCGGCGGCGGCATGGCGGAGGTCAAGGAGCGGGCCGAGGCGGAGCGGGTGCTCGCGCCGAAGCTCGCCGGCACCCTCGCCCTCGCCGAGGTCTTCGGCGACCTGCCGCTGGACATCGTGGTGCTCTGCTCCTCGATCACCGCGGTGATCGGCGGATTCGGCCAGGTCGACTACTGCGCCGCGAACAGCTTCCTGGACGCGTACGCCCGCTCCGGCGGGGGCTTCCGGGCGCCGGTGGTGTCGCAGAACTGGGGCGGCTGGGCCGAGGTGGGCATGGCGGTGGAGACGGACGCGCCGGCCGGCTTCCGGGCCGCCGGCCGGGACACCGTCACCGCTGCGGTGCCGCACCCGGTGCTCACCACGAAGGTGACCGGCCCGGACGGCGTCGTGCTGCACGGCCTGGTCTCGGCCGCCACCCACTGGCTGCTCGACGAGCACCGCATCGGCGGCGTGCCGGTGGTGCCCGGCACCGCCCACCTGGAGTCGGTCCGGGCGGCGGTGGCCGCCGCGCTGCCCGCCCCGGCCGGGGACCCGGCGGTGGAGCTGCGCGACGTGGTCTTCCTGGAGCCGTTCTCGGTGCCGGACGGCACGGTCGCGCAGTACCGGGTCGAGCTGACCCCGGCCGAGGACGGCGTGGACTTCGCGGTGTGCAGCCTCGCCGCCGGCCGGCTGCGCACCCACGTCCGCGGCGCGGCCGGCTGGACCGACGAGCCGGCCCCGCCGGCGCGGGTGCCGGCGGTGGCCGGCCGGCGGGTGGACGACGACGCCTCGTTCGGCCGGGGGCGCACCAGCATGCTCAGTTTCGGGCCGCGCTGGGCCGCGCTGGCCGAGCACCACCTGGGCGAGGGGGAGGAGCTGGCCCGGATCACCGCGCCCGCCGAGGCGGTCGGTGACCTGCCCTCCTGGGGGCTGCACCCGGCGCTGCTCGACGTGGCCACCGCGTTCGGCCGGGGCCAGGGCAGCGGCACCTACCTGCCGCTGTCGTACGGGCGGATCGTGGTGCGCGGCGCGCTGCCGGCGCAGTTCCACAGCCACCTGCGGCACCGGGTCAGCGCCACCGACGAGGTGGTGGCCGCGGACCTGTCCCTGGTGGACGCCGACGGCCGGGAGATCGTCGCGATCACCGACTTCGTGCTGCGCCGGGTCGACCAGGGCGCGGTGACCGGTGGGCTGGCCACGGCGGGCACCCCGGCCGAGGCGACCGACCCCGAGCCGGGCGTGCCGACCGAGGACATCCGGCCGGTCGACGGGGCCGAGGCGTTCCGCCGCAGCCTCACCGCCGGGCTCGGCGCCCAGGTGGTGATCGCCACCCGGAGCGTCGAGGACATCCGCCGCCGCGCCTCCCGGGTCACCACCGGGAGCCTGGAGACCGGAGACGACGCGGCCGTCACCGCCCCGGCCGGCACCGGCGGCGGCTCCGGCGCACCGCGTACCGAGCTGGAGACCACCATCGCCCAGGTGTGGCGGGACGGGCTGGGGGTGGCCGAGGTCGGCGTGGACGACGACTTCTTCGCCCTCGGCGGCAACTCCCTGGTCGCGGTGCAGCTCATCGCCGCGATGCGCAAGGCGACGGGGGTGCGGCTGCCGATGCGCAGCCTCTTCGAGACCCCCACCGTCGCCGGACTGGCCGCCCGGATCGAGGAGCTGCGCGCCACCGCCGCGCCCGCCGACGAGCCCGCCCCGGCCGCCATTCCCGCCATCCCGCGGCTGCCCCGCGACTGAGCGTCGAGAAACAGGAGTGACAGAGCAATGAGCGACACGATCGCCACGCTGCCGGTGGTCGTCGAAACCGACGGCACACCACTGACCGAGCTGATCGACCGGCGGCGGGCGGAGCTGCGCGCCGCCCTCGCCGCACACGGCGGGCTGCTGTTCCGCGGCTTCGACGTCGGTGGGGTGGACGGCTTCGACCGGGTGGTGCGCGAGTTCTCCGGCGAGCCGCTGACCTACACCGAACGGTCCTCACCCCGGCACGCCATCAAAGGCCGGGTCTACACCTCGACCGACTACCCCCCGGACGAGGAGATCTTCCTGCACAACGAGAACTCGTACCAGGCGCGCTGGCCGCTGACGCTCTTCTTCTACTGCATCAGCCCGCCGGACACCCTCGGCGCCACCCCGCTCGCCGACGTGCGCCGGGTGTACGCCGAGATCGACCCGGCGGTCCGCGAGGAGTTCGTCCGGCGCCGCTGGATGCTGGTGCGCAACTTCCACGCCGACTTCGGCACCCGCTGGCAGGACGTGTTCGACACCGACGACCGCGCCCAGGTCGAGGCGTACGCGGCGGCGAACCGGATCCGGCTGGAGTGGGTCGGCGCGGACGGGCTGCGTACCCGGGCGGTCCGGGACGTGGTGCACCACCGGCCCGGCTCGGACGCCCCGCGCTGGTTCAACCACGCCACCTTCTTCCACGTGAGCACTTTGCCGAAGGACTACCAGGAGGGGCTGCTGGACATGTTCGGCCCCGACGGGCTGCCGGCGAACACCTACTACGGCGACGGCGGCGAGATCCCCGCCGACGTGCTTGACCACCTGCGGGCCGCCTACCGGGCCGCCAGCGTCCGCTTCGACTACCGGCGCGACGACGTGCTGGTGGTCGACAACATGACCGCCGCGCACGGCCGGGAGCCCTTCACCGGGCCGCGCCGGATCGCCGTGGCGATGGCCGAACCGCACACCCCCGAGAGCGCTGGAGAGCACTGATGGCCGAATCCCGATTCCTGGTCGTTCGCAACGACGAGGAGCAGTACTCGATCTGGCCGGCCGACCGTGCGCTCCCCGCCGGGTGGCACGACGCCGGGTTCGCCGGCACCCGCGAGGAGTGCCTGGCCCACGTGGACGCCGTCTGGACCGACATGCGCCCCCGCTCCGTACGGGAGGTGCCCTCGTGACGCGGGAGTGGACCTTCCCGGCCTCCTTCGCCCAGGAGCGGGTGTGGATGGCCAACCAGCTCGACACCGCCTCGCCGGTCTACAACGTCTCCACCCCGTGGCGCTTCCCGGTCGGCGTCGACGCCGACACCGCGAGCGAGGTCGTCGGCCGGGTCGTCGCCCGGCACGAGGCGCTCCGCACCCACCTGCGGATGGACGGCGGTGCCCTGGTCCAGGTGGTGCGGGAGCACGAGCCGGTTCGGCTGCCCGCCGACGACCTGCGCGACCTGCCCGAGACCGAGCGCGCCGCCCGGCTCGCCGCCCTGGGTACCGAGCTGGCCCGCACCCCGATCCCGCTGGACGCCCCGCCGCTGTGGCGGGCCCGGCTGGTCCGCCGCGACGACGCCTGGACGCTGCTGTTCGTGGTGCACCACGCCGTCTTCGACAGCCACTCGGCGGTGCTGCTGGTGGCCGAACTGGCCGCGTTCAGCCAGGCCGCGCTGACCGGCGCGCCCGCCGCCGTGCCCGAGCTGCCCATCCAGTACGCCGACTTCGCCGTCTGGCAGCGCGACCAGCTCACCGGCGCGGAGCTGGACCGCCAGCTGGCCTTCTGGACCGCGCACCTGGCCGGGGCGCCGGCGGTCACCGGCCTGCCGCTCGACCGCCCCCGCCCGGCCCAGCTCGGGTTCGCCGGCGACGAGGTGCGCTTCGCCCTGCCCGACGGGCTGCTCGACCGGGTCGGCCGGCTCGCCGCCGGGTCGGCGGCCACCCCGTACATGGTGCTGCTCGCCGGGTTCGCCGCCCTGCTGTCGCGGATCTCCGGCGACACCGATGTGGTGGTCGGCGTCTCCACCGCCGGCCGGGACACCCCCGAGCTGACCCCGCTGATCGGCATGTTCGTCAACCCGGTGGCGCTCCGCTGCGACCTCGGCGGCGACCCCAGCTTCACCGAGCTGCTCGGCCGGGTCCGCGCCGGCCTGGTGGACGCGATGGAGCACGGCCAGACCCCGTTCCAGCGGATCGTCGAGGCGGTCGCCCCGCAGCGTGACCCGTCCGTGCAGCCGATCTTCCAGACCGCGCTGAACTTCATCCCCGACTCGGGGCTGGACCCGGTGGAGCTGGGCACCACCAAGGACGACCTGGCCTTCGACGTCACCACCGGCGAGAGCCGCCTGGTCTACCGCACCGACCTGTTCGACCGGGCCACCGCCGAGGCGGTGGTCGCCCGGTACGTGCGGCTGCTCACCGCCGCCGTCGACGAGCCGGGGCAGCCGGTCTCCGCGCTGCCGCTGCTGAACGACGCCGAGCGGGACCTCGTCCTGCGGGCCTGGAACGGCGCGCAGGACGCCCCGGCGTTCCGCTCCGTGGTGGAGCGGGTGCAGCGGCAGGCCGCCGCCACCCCGCAGGCCGTCGCCCTGGTCTGCGAGGGCGTGTCGCTCACGTACGCCGAGCTGAACGCCGCCGCCAACCGGCTCGCCCGGGTGCTGGTGGCCCGCGGCGCGGCCCCGGAGACCCGGGTGGCGCTCGCCCTGCCCCGCTCGCCCGAGCTGCTGGTCGCCGTCCTCGCCGTGCTCAAGTCCGGTGCCGCGTACGTCCCGGTGGACACCGGCTACCCGGCCGGTCGGATCGCGTACCTGCTCTCCGACGCGGAGCCGGCGCTGGTGCTGGCCCTGCCGGAGACCGCCGCGCTGGTGCCCGCCGGTGCCGTGGTGCTCGACAGGGAGGTCGGCGCCGACCAGGCCGGCACCGACCTGACCGACGCCGACCGGGCCGCGCCGCTGCGCCCGGAGCACCCGGCGTACGTGCTCTACACCTCCGGCTCCACCGGCCGGCCGAAGGGCGTGGTGGTGGCGCACCGGGCGGTGGCCGCGTACCTGGCCTGGGCCCGGGACACCTACCCGGGGCTGGCCGGCACCGCGCTGCTGCCCTCGCCGGTCTCCTTCGACCTCACGGTGACCGGCCTGCTCGGCCCGCTCACCGCCGGCGGCACGGTCCGGCTGGCCGGGATCGACGCCCCGCACGCCCGGGTCGGCGGCCGGCCGAGCTTCCTCAAGGTCACCCCGAGCCACCTGCCGCTGCTCGACGCCGCGCTGTCGCCCACCACCGACCTGGTGATCGGGGGCGAGGCGCTCACCGGTGAGCAGCTGGCGGGCTGGCGGGCCGCCCACCCGGACGTGGCGGTCGTCAACGAGTACGGCCCGACCGAGGCGACCGTCGGCTGCGTCGCCGCCCGGATCGCACCCGGGCAGCCGGTCGGCGCCGGACCGGTGCCGATCGGCCGCCCCACCGCCGGCGCGCGGGTGTACCTGCTCGACGCCGCGCTCCAGCCGGTGCCGCCGGGCGTGGTCGGTGAGCTCCACGTCGCCGGGGACCAGCTGGCCCGGGGCTACCTGCGCCGGCCCGGCCTCACCGCCGAGCGCTTCCTGCCCTGCCCGTACGGCCCGCCGGGCGGGCGGATGTACCGCACCGGCGACCTGGCCCGCTGGCGCGCCGACGGCACCCTGGACTACCTGGGCCGCCGCGACGACCAGGTCAAGGTGCGCGGCATGCGGATCGAGCTGGGCGAGATCGAGTCGGCGATGCTGGCCCACCCGGAAGTCCGCGAGGCGGCGGTGGCGGTGCGTACCGACTCCGGCGAGCCGGCCCTGGTCGGCTACCTGGTCGGCGCCGCCGACGAGGCCGCCCTCGCCGCCGCGCTGGCTCGCGAGCTGCCGGCCCACCTGGTGCCGGTCGCGTTCGTCCGCCTCGACGCGCTGCCGCTGACCCCGAACGGCAAGCTGGACCGGGCCGCGCTGCCCGCCCCGCTGGCCACCATCGCACCCGACGGCTACGTCCCGCCGCGCACCGACGCCGAGACCCTGGTGGCCGAGGTGTACGCCGAGATCCTCCAGGTGGAGAAGGTCGGCGCGCTGGACGACTTCTTCACCCTCGGCGGCAACTCGCTGCGCGGCATGCGGGCGATGGCCCGGATCCGCGCCGAGGTGGACGTCGACCTGCCGATGCGGGCGCTGTTCAGCAGCCCCGTGGTCGCCGACCTGGCCGCCCAGATCGAGCAGCGGATCGCCGCCGAGCTGGACGAGCTCTCCGAGACCGAGGTCGCCGCGCTGCTGGCGGCGGAGAAGGACATCCCCACATGACGGACCTGAAGGATCCCGCCCGGGAGGCGGCCCGCGCGGCGCTGATCGCCCAGCGGCTGCGCCGGCGGCAGGCCGCGCCGACCGCCCGGATCACGCCCCGCCCCGAGGGTGCCGAGGTGCCGCTGTCGTACGCCCAGGAGCGGGTCTGGTTCATGGACCAGCTCGCTCCGGGCGAGGCGGCGTACCACATCGCGGTGCCGCTGCGGGTGCGCGGCCCGCTCGACGTCACGGCGCTGCGCGCCGCCCTGGCCGGGCTGACCGCCCGGCACGAGTCGCTGCGCACCCGCTTCCCGGCCGACGCCGACGGCCGCCCCACCGTCGTGGTCGCCGACACCGTCGAGGTGCCGCTGACCGTCGTGGACGCCGCCGACGAGGAGGCCGCGCAGGCGCTGGTGGACGCCGCCGCGGCCGAGCCGTTCGACCTGGCGGCCGGGCCGCTGCTGCGCGCCCTGCTGATCCGGCTGGCCACCGACGATAATCCGGCCTCCGCGCCGCAAGACGGCACTCCGGACCGGATGAACGTCGCCGACGACCACGTGCTCTTCCTCGGCCAGCACCACATCGTCGGCGACGGCTGGTCGGTGGACGTGCTGCTGCGGGACCTGATCACCCTGTACCGGGGTGGCGAGCCGCCCGCCCTGCCCGTGCAGTACGGCGACTTCGCCCACTGGGAGGCCCGGGAGCTGGACGGGCCGCAGGCGCGGGGGCACCTGGACTGGTGGAAGCGGCGGCTGGCCGGGATCACCCCGCTGGAGCTGCCGCTGGACCGGCCCCGCCCGGCCACCCAGACCTACCGGGGCGACTTCGTCGAGTTCCAGGTGGACCGGGAGGTCACCGACGGGCTCGCCGCGCTCACCCGCGCCTCGGGCGGAACCCTGTTCATGACCCTGCTCGCCGCGTACCAGGTGCTGCTGGCCCGGCACGCCGGGCAGGACGACTTCGCCGTCGGCGCCTCGCTCGCCGGCCGGTCGGCCCCGGAGCTGGAGAACGTGGTCGGCATGTTCATCAACATGCTGCCGATGCGCGCCGAGCTGGCCGGCGACCCGACCTTCGCCGAGCTGCTGGCGCGCACCCGGCGGGCGGTGCTGGACGGTTTCGAGCACGCCGAGGTGCCGTTCGCGAAGGTGGTGCACGAGCTGGGGCTGCCCCGCGACGTCAGCCGCTCGCCGGTCTTCCAGGCCATGTTCGTGCTGCAGAACTATGAGATGGGCCGCTTCGCCGGGGTCTCCGACGCCGACGAGGTGAGCTTCCGCTGGACGCCGATGGAGCTGCGGGCCACCCGCTTCGACTTCGAACTGCACGCCGTCGAGGTGCCCGACGGCGTCTGGGGCAAGCTGGTCTTCAACACCGACCTGTTCACCCGGGACACCGTCGAGCGGATGGCCGAGCGGTGGACGACCCTGCTGGCCGCGGTGGTCGCCGCCCCGGACACCCCGGTCTCCGCGCTGGACCTGCTCGCCCCGGCCGAGCGGGCGCTGCTGGCGAGCTGGAACGACACCGCCGCCGACTTCCCCGCCACCCAGACGCTGCACGCGCCGATCGAGGAACGCGCCGCGGCCACCCCGGACGCGGTCGCGCTCACCGTCGAGGGCCGGTCGGCGACGTACGCCGAGCTGAACGCCGCGGCCAACCGGGTCGCGCACCGGCTGCGCGCGGCCGGCGTCGGCCCGGAGACCCTGGTCGGCGTCTGCGCCGAACGGTCGGTGGAGCTGGTCGCCGGCCTGCTCGGGGTGCTCAAGGCCGGCGGCGCGTACCTGCCGCTGGACCCGGAGTACCCGGCGGACCGGCTGGCCTTCATGGTCGACGACGCCGCCGCGCCGGTGGTGCTGGTGCAGGAACACCTGCGCGACGTGCTGCCGGCCACCGGCGCCACCGTGCTCGCGCTGGACGACGCCCGGGTCTGGGCCGACCAGCCCGCCGAGGACCCGACGCCGATGGCCGGCCCGGAGCACCTGGCGTACGTCATCTACACCTCCGGCTCGACCGGGCGGCCGAAGGGCGTGCCGAACACCCACCGGGGCATCGTCAACCGGCTGGACTGGATGCAGCGGACCTACCGGCTCGGCACCGACGACGCGGTGCTGCAGAAGACGCCGGCCAGCTTCGACGTCTCGGTCTGGGAGTTCTTCTGGCCGCTGCGCGAGGGCGCCCGGCTGGTGCTGGCGAAGCCCGGCGGGCACAAGGACGCCGGCTACCTGCGCGACCTGCTGGTCGCCGAGCGGGTCACCACCGCGCACTTCGTGCCCTCGATGCTGACCGTCTTCCTCGCCGAGGACGGCGTCGAGGCGGCGACCGCGCTGCGCCGGGTGATCTGCTCGGGTGAGGAGCTGCCGCTGGCCACCGCGGTCGACTTCACCACCCGGCTGCCCGCCTGCGAGCTGCACAACCTGTACGGCCCGACCGAGGCGGCCATCGACGTCAGCGCCTGGCACTGCGACCCGGCGCTGCTGCCGGGCCGGGCCGGCGTGCCGATCGGCGGCCCGATCGCCAACCTGCGGCTGCACGTGCTGGACCCGCACGGCAACCCCTGCCCGGTCGGGGTGGCCGGCGAGCTGCACATCGGCGGGGTCGGGCTGGCCCGTGGCTACCACCGGCGGCCGGCGCTGACCGCCGAGCGGTTCGTGCCGGACCCGTTCTCGGGCGAGCCGGGAGCTCGGCTCTACCGCACCGGCGACCTCGCCCGCTGGGTCACCGCCCCGGCCGCCGCCGGGGTCGGTCCGGCGGCCGGGCGGCCCGCCGGGGTGATCGAGTTCCTGGGCCGGATCGATCATCAGGTGAAGCTGCGCGGCCTGCGGATCGAGCTGGGCGAGATCGAGAGCGCGCTGCGCGAGCAGCCCGCGGTGACCGAGGCGGCGGTGATCGTCCGCGAGGACGCCCCCGGCGACAAGCGGCTCACCGCCTACCTCGTCGGGGCGGCCGAGCACGCTGCGCTGAAGGCGGCGCTGAAGGAGACCCTGCCCGAGTACATGGTGCCGGCCGCCTTCGTCACCCTGGACGCGCTCCCGCTGACCCCCAACGGCAAGCTGGACCGCAGGGCACTGCCCGCCCCGGTGGTCACCCGGGAGGCGTCGGTCGCCCTGGTCGCGCCGCGCGACGACACCGAGCGGCTGCTCGCCCGCATCTGGTCGGAGGTGCTCGGCGTGGCCACGCTCGGCATCGACGACGATTTCTTCGACCTCGGTGGGCACTCCATGCTCGCCACCCAGGTGGTGGCGAAGATCCGCAAGGCGGAGCACGGTGGGCGCGCCGTCGGCGTGATGGACCTGTTCCAGCAGCGCACCATCCGCGACCTGGCCCGGTTCATGTCCGGCGGCGACGACGACGGCGGCGGGCCCCGCCGGCTGCTCTACGAGCTGACCAAGCCGATCCCGGCGGCGAAGCGGCGGCTCAGCTACGTCTGCGTCCCGTACGGCGGCGGCAGCGCCATCGTCTACCAGCCCCTCGCGGACGCGCTGCCCGACGGCCACGCCCTGTGGTCGCTGGCCATCCCCGGCCACGACGTCGGGCTCAGCGAGGACGGCCTGCCGTTCGACGAGCTGACCAGCCGGGTCGCCGAGGAGATCCTGGAACGCGTCGAGGGCCCCCTCGCCCTCTACGGTCACTGCGGCGTGGGCAGCGCGATCGTCGCGGAGGTGGCCCGCAAGGTGGAGGCCGCCGGCCGGGACCTGGCGGCGGTCTACATCGGCGCGATGTTCCCGTTCGCCCGTCCCCGGGGCGCCTTCGCCACCCTGCGCAACCGGCTCGAACGGCTGCGCAGCAACCGGCACTACGCGAGCTGGCTCAAGTCGATGGGGGTGGACACCGACGAGCTGGACCCGGAGCAGGCCGACCGGATCATCAGCAACATGCGGGCCGACTCGCGTGCCTCGGAGGAGTACTTCACCGGCCTGCTCGACCGGGGCGCGACGAAGCTGCGCGCGCCGATCATCTCGGTGGTCGGCTCGGAGGACCCGGTGACCGATTACCACGCCGAGCGGTACGCCGAATGGCAGTTCCTCAGCGACACCCTCGGCCTGGTGGTCCTCGACCAGGCCGGGCACTTCTTCCTGAAGTACCGCGCCGAGGAGCTGGCGGAGATCCTCACCCGGGTCCACCCGGCGGTGGTCGCCGGGGACGTCTCCGCGCTCACCCCCCAGGCCAGGGGAGTCGACGCCGGCTGGGCGGTCGCCGCCCACCAGCGGGTGGGCGGGTCCGACGGGCCGGAGCCGGCCGTGGTGAAGCCCAGCATGGCCCGGTTCGTCGCGGTCACCGCCGGGCAGCTCGTCTCCACCACCGGCTCCGCGCTGACCGCGTTCGCGCTGCCGATCTGGCTGTTCACCCGCACCGGGTCGGTGGCCGACCTGGGGCTGCTATGGGCGGTGGCGCTGATCTGCGGCGTGCTCATGCTGCCGGTGGCCGGCGCGGTCACCGACCGGGTCAGCCGCCGCAGGATCATGATGATCGCCAGCTGCACCGCCGGGTCGCTGCAGCTGGTGCTCGCCGCGCTGCTCTGGACCGACAACCTGGTCCTCTGGCACATCTACGCCCTGGTCGCGTTGAGCCAGGTCGCCAGCTCGTTCCAGCGGATCGCGTTCCAGTCGGCGGTGCCGCAGCTGGTGCCGAAGCGCTACCTCGGGCACGCGATGGGCATCACCCAGCTCTCCAGCGGCTTCGCGATGCTGCTGATGCCCGTCTTCGCCGCCGGCCTGCTCGCCGCCATCGAACTCAAGGGCATCCTGCTCATCGACGTGGCGAGCTACCTGGTGGCGGTGCTGACCCTGGCCGTGGTGCGCTTCCCCGACCTGCTCGGCTGGCGGCCCCGGGAGCGGCTGCTGGTGGCGATCGGCAACGGGCTGCGCTACTCCTGGCAGCACCGGGGTTTCCGGCTGATGCTCGCCTACTTCGCCCTGGGCAACATCTTCCTCGCCCCGGCGCTGGTGCTCACCACCCCGCTGGTGCTCTCCTTCGGCACCGCCACCCAGGTCGCTCAGGTGGCCCTGGCCGAGGCCTGCGGCGCGGTGGCCGGCGGCGTGCTGATGTCCCTGTGGGGCGGGCCCCGGCACCGGCGGATGGTCGGCGTGCTGATCGGGAACCTCGGCACCGCCATCGGCTGCGTGCTGGTCGGCCTGGACGCCTCCGTGACGATGGTCTGCGTCGGCATCTTCTGGCTGGCCATGGCGATGACCACCGCGCAGTCGATCTACGCGACCATCGTGCAGGTCAAGGTGCCGCAGCGCTTCCACGGCCGGGTGTTCAGCCTCAACCAGACCATCACCTGGTCGACCCTGCCGATCGGTTTCGCGCTGCTCGCCCCGGCGGCGACCAGCCTCTTCGAGCCGATGCTCGCCCCGGGCGGTTCGCTGGCCGGGTCGGTGGGCGCGGTGATCGGCACCGGACCGGGCCGGGGCATCGGGTTCGCGTACGTCTGCTTCGGGCTGGCCCTGGTCCTGATCACCCTGGGCGGCTTCGCGATCCGGATGCTGCGCCGCTTCGACATCGAGGTGCCGGACTCGCTGCCCGACGACCTGATCGGCGCGCAGGAGCGCCAGCGGCGGCTCGCGGAGCGGGCGGCGGCGCAGGACCGGGAGCCCGTCGCGGCGTGACCCGGCGCGGGGCCCATCCCGAGGAGGGCTCCACGCCGGGGCGTGCCCGTCCGGGCCGGGTCAGAACTGCTCGGGCGGGTCCGCCAGGTCCGTCTCCGCCGGCTCCTCCGGCTCGGCCACCCAGGCGGAGAAGACCGGCACCCCGTGCCACGGCCCGCCGGCGCGGTCGGTGGCCACCGCGACGGCCGCGTACGGGTGGCCGAAGCGCAGCTCCGCGGTGCGGGCGACGCCCTCCGGGGGGAGGCTGGCCAGCGCGAAGGCGGCGGTCACCGCGGCCGCCTCGAATCCGTACCGGCCGTAGCGGGCCATCGCCGCCTGCCGCGCCTCCAGCCGCAGGTCCGCCTCGCCCAGCAGCCCGCCCAGCGTGCGGACCACCGCCGGGAAGCCCAGCGCGGGGGCGGTCAGGTCGTGCTCGTCCCGCGCCGACCAGCAGGGCAGCACCGCCCTGTGCCGCTCCTCCCGGCCGTCCCGGGCGGTGGTCCGTACCCGTTCCTCCCGCAGCGTCCACGCCGGCCCGTCGCCGAGCGGCAGGTCGAACAGCGCGCGGCGGCCGGCCGGCGCCCGGTCGTCGACCGCCGTGGCGGCCACCTCGTACGCGGCGGCGAGCACGTCGGCGGCGGGCACCGACGGGTCGGCGGCGACCGAGACCACCACCAGCCCCGCCCCGTCGCGCTCGACGGCCGGCGCGGCGTGCACGGCGACGTCACCGGCCGGCCCGGTCGCGGCGATCCAGGCCCGGTGACCGTGCGCCGGGGTCCGCAGCACCCGGTCGAGCCGCCCCGCCCAGGCGCTGTCGGCCCCGAGCTGCCCGGCCGGCGCCAGGTCGAACGGGTCGGCCCAGGAGATCCGGGTGGCCAGGGCGCTGGCCAGCGCCAGCAGCACGTCCGCCGACCGGGTCAGCGGAAACCGGTCGATCAGCCCGAGGGTGTGCTCGCGGGCCCAGGCGTCCAGCCCCGGCTGGTCCGGCAGCGGCCCGGTCGTGGTGGTGCGGGGCAGCCCGGCCCGCCAGTCCGCCAGCTTCGCCGTGTCCTGGCCGGCCTGGTGCCAGACGGCGGTGGCCGACGGCACCAGCGGGTGCGGCCGGTCCACCAGCGCCGTGGCCAGCGTCGCCGCGGTGGGCGCGGGCACGCCCAGGACCTCCTCCAGCTCGTCCCGGTCCGGGCCGGTCGCGGCGGGCGCGGCCAGCGCCAGCAGCAGCCAGGCGCCGAGCGGCGAGGCGACGTGGTGCCGGTCGCCGGCCTCGGCGTGCAGCCGGGCGGCGTAGCGGGCCAGCGGGGTGTGCAGGGTCGTCGTCATGTCTCCACTGTGCCCATCCCCGGCCGGGTCGGCACCCCGGTCAGGACCACAGCTCGAACGGCTCGTCGATCTCCTGGCCGGCGAGGAGGCGGGGGAGCAGCTCGGGCAGCCGTCCCGGGTAGAAGCGTTCCCCGCTGCCGACCACCTCCTGGACCGTCCACCAGCGGAACCCGAAGTAGTCCTCCACCTCGTAGTCCAGCCGCTCGGCGCCGTCGATCTCCGGCGCGACGGCGTCGAGCCGTACCGTCATCACCACCTCGTCCTGCAGGTGCCGGCGCTGGCGGTGGACGAAGCTGGCCCGCCGCCGCCAGGACGGCGGGCCGAGCTGGGCGGCGGTGACCACGAAGCCGGTCTCCTCGCGCAGCTCCCGCACCGCCGTCTCGGCGTACGTCTCGCCCGGGTCCATCCCGCCGCCCGGCAGCTCCCACCAGGTGCCCAGGCGGGGGTGGTCCGGGTCGCGGGTGTGGAAGAGCAGGACGCGGTCCTGCGCGTCGCGCACCACCAGCCGCACGGCGGTGCGTTCGACGACCGGCAGGTCTCCCGGCAGTTCGATCATGTGTCTCCTTCGGGCGGATCGACCGGTGGCAGGATGGCGGTCGTGGCGGAGGTCTTCGGCGAGGTGGCGGGCGACTACGACGACGCGCGGCCGGGCTACCCGCCCGCGGTCGCCGAGGCCATCCTCGCCTACCACGGGCGGGTGCCGCCGCGACTGGTCGAGGTCGGCGCGGGCACCGGCCTGGCCACCGGGCTGCTGGCCCGGCTGGGCGCGCCGGTGACCTGCGTCGAGCCGGACCGGCGAATGGCCGCGGTGCTGGCGGCCCGCCACCCGGCGGTCGAGGTGGTCGTGGCCCCCTTCGAGGAGTGGACGCCGCCGCCCGGCGGGGTGCCCCTGCTGGCCTGCGCGATGGCCTGGCACTGGCTGGACCCGACGACGCGGTGCCGCGGGCGCACGACGCGCTCGCCCCGGGCGGCACCCTGGCCCTCTTCGCCCACCGCTACGACTACGTCGACCCGGCCCGGGCGGCGGCGCTGCGGGCGGCGTTCGAGTCGGTGGACCCGGACCAGCAGCACGACCGCCCGGAGGGTTGGTTCGGCGAGGAGATCGCCGCCAGTGGGCTCTTCGTCGAGGTCCGCACCGAGCGGTTCCGCCGTCCGGTGCCCCTGACCACGGCCGCCTACCAGCGCCTGGTCCGCACCTTCTCGCCGCAACTGCGCCGCCCGCCGCAGCTGCGGGAGCGGGTGCTGGCGGCGGTCGGCGCGGCGGTGGACGGCTTCGGCGGCACGGTGACGCTGGACCTGCGGACCACCCTGGTGCTGGCCCGCCGTCCGCGCTGACCTCCCGGGCCGGCGCCGCACCGGAGCTGCCCCGCCGCGGTCACCGCCGTGGGCGGCGCGGTCACCGCTGATCCGGCTGCTCAGCTCGGCGTCGCGCCGATCGTGGCGGCCAGTCCGGTCGGCAGGGGATAGGGGCGCTCGTCGGGCAGCAGCGCCGCCGCGGCCCGGTCGTCGCCGGCGTCGAGCAGCGCCCGGATCTGCCGTGCCGTCGCGGTGACGTCGGTCAGCCCTACCACCCACTCGTCGACGTACCGGTCCGCGGCGGCGCGGGCGAGCCCGAGCTGGAGGGACCGGTGCGGCAGCGGGGCCAGCCGCAGCGACCGCTCCGGATCCCACTGCACCCGCACGTCGCTGCCCTTCAGCTCGCGGGCCCACCCGGCACGATCGGCGTGCCGGCCCGGCTGATGGCTGCTGAGGCAGGCCCGGCCGAGCGCCCACTCGAAGCCGGCGCGGGTCAGCTCCACCGCCAGCACCCGCTCCTGGCCCGGCTTGGTCGCCCAGCCGCAGCGGTACATCATCCACCGGAACGAGGGCTTGATCCAGGTCATCCGGCCGCGCCGGAACGGCGGCACGAACCGGCCGGCGGCCAGCGCGGCCGCCGCGATCTCCGGCGGGTACGCCTGGTAGACGGTGAGCGTCGTGTCGGTGAAGCGGGCCCGGATCTGCCGCTGGGGAACGTGCACGCGACGATCGTCAACCGCCCGGCCCACGCCGGTCGAGCGGATTACCGCGCCGGCGGACCGGGTGCCGGGGTGGCGGTGGGGTTAGGCTGCCGCCCGTGGCAGGTCTGTTGAGGAACGTCGTGGCCCGGCTCGGCCGGGTGACCCCAGGTGCGGCCGCGCCGGCCGGCACCGGCGGCCGGATCCCGGCCCAGGTGGCCCGTCGGCGCCAGGTCGGCGCGTTGCAGCGCCGGGAGCTGACGTACGCCCCGGAGCCGGACGGCCGGGCCGACCCGGGTGAGATCGTCTGGACCTGGGTGCCGTACGAGGACGACCCGCGGCAGGGCAAGGACCGCCCGGTGCTGGTGGTCGGCCGGCACAGCCGCACGTTGTTCGGGTTGATGCTCTCCAGCCAGAGCGAGCGCGACGGTCAGCGGCACTGGCTGGCGCTCGGCCCGGGGGAGTGGGACCGTGACCAGCGCCCGAGCTGGGTACGCCTGGACCGGGTGCTCACCATGCGCGAGGACAGCATCCGCCGCGAGGGCGCGGTGCTGGACCGGGGCCGCTTCGACCGGATCGGCCAGGCCCTGCGGGCCGGCTACGGCTGGCGCTGACCCTCGGCGGTCGGCTCCGCGAATTTCCGCGATCGTCCTTGACAGGGCACCGCCGACGAGTACATTCAACCTATCGGTTTATAAGCCAGGTGGTTGATTACAGTGACCTCAGCAGATCAGATCGGCGCCGTCTTCGCCGCCCTCGCGGATCCGACCCGACGGGCCATCCTGGCCCGCCTGGCCGCCGGCGAGGCGACGGTCAACGAGGTGGCCGCCCCGTTCCCGATCTCCATGCAGGCGGTCTCCAAGCACCTGAACGTGCTGGAGGCGGCGGGGCTGATCGTGCGCACCCGCGAGGCGCAGTGGCGGCGGTGCCGGATCGAGCCGGCCGCGTTGCGCGTCCTCGCCGAGTGGGTCGACCAGTACCGCCGGCTCTGGGACGAACGGTACGACACGTTGGACGGTTACCTGCGAGAGCTGAAGGAGAACAGCCATGAACCCGACCGATGACCTGACCGTCGCGCTGCCCACCGACCGGGAGGTGGTGCTCACCCGGGTCCTCGACGCGCCTCGGGAGCTGGTCTGGGCCGCGCACACCGAGGCCGCGCACCTGGCGCGCTGGTGGGGCCGGGGCAACCCGCTCGACGTCGAGATCGACCTCCGGGTGGGCGGCCGGTACCGGTTCGTCGAGCACGCGCCGGACGGCAACTCCTACGCCTTCCGCGGCGAGTTCCTCCAGATCGAGGCGCCGGAGCGGATCGTGCAGACCTTCGAGTTCGAGGGCGCGCCCGGTCAGGTGGCCGTGGAGACGCTCGTCTTCACCGAGCGGGACGGCCGCACCGTGGTCACCGGCACCACCCGCTTCGACACCACGGCCGCCCGGGACGCGATGGTGGGCGCGGGTATGGCCGACGGGGCGCGAGAGTCGTACCGGGCGCTGGAGGAGTACCTGGCCACCCAGGTCTGAGCGATCCGCCGTCGTCGGGCCGGGTGCTCAGCACTCGGCCAGGCGCGGCGCGTCCAGGAGCTGCCGGGGGGAGCGCCGGCCGGTCACGCCCTTCGCCCGGTACATCGCCGCGTCGGCGGCGCAGAGCGCCTCGGCCAGCTGGGTCGGGCCGCTGACCGGCGCCAGCCCGACCGACGCGGTGACCCGTACGCTGCGCCCGCCCAGCGGGATCGGCGCGGCCATCGCCTCGCAGAGCCGCCGGGTCGCATGGTCGATCCAGCGCCGGTCCACGGACGGGCTTCTCAGCAGTCCGGCGAATTCGTCACCGCCGAGCCGGGCGACCAGGTTGTCCCCGGCGAAGGCGGTGAGGCGCTGTGCCACGCTGACCAGCACCTGGTCCCCGGCGGCGTGCCCGTAGCGGTCGTTGACCTGCTTGAAGTCGTTGAGGTCGAGCACCACGGCGATCAGCGGCCGGCCGGCGGCGTTGGTGAGCAGGGCGGCGGCGATCTGGTGGAAGGCGCGCCGGTTGGGCAGCCCGGTCAGCGGGTCGTGGCTGGCGGCGTGCCGCTCCGCGGCCAGTTCGGCCTGCAGGTGCTCGATCTCCGCCTCCGCCCGCAGCGCCCGGCGGCGCAGCTGCCACACCGAGACCAGCGCACCCGCCGCGGAGATGCCGGACGCGACGCTCAACGGATCCGGCACGAGACCTCCCTCGCGGCGTCGGCGGACGGCCCGGGGCGCCGGCCCGGGCGCGCTGCCCGGCCGTCGTCTCCCCGGTGGCTGCCCGGGTTGGGGGTAACCCTACGTGAACGGATGGGTACCGCGCACGTGCGTTATCATGCTCGCTGTCCAATGCAGATGCAATAGCAGATGCACGTGCAGCACGGCCCGATCCGGCGTCGCCGCCCGCTCGCCGCGACCCCGTCCACTTGCGACGCCGGGCGGCTCCACACCGCACAGAAAGACGCCACATGCAGCAGCCCGAGAACGGCGTACCCGTCACCCAGCTCCCCGAGCTGCGGTGGCAGAAGAGTCGGCGGAGCAACCCCAGCGGCAACTGCGTGGAGCTGGCCGAGCTCCCCGGCCGGACGGGCATCGCGGTACGCAACTCCCGCCACCCCGAGGGGCCCGCGCTGATCTACACCGTGGACGAGATCGCGGCGTTCGTCCTCGGTGTTCGCGACGGCGACTTCGACCACCTGATCGACTGAGCGTCGGTCCCGCCCACGGGACGATCTCGTCCGCGCGGAGGAGTTCGTCTCACCCTCGGTCCATGGCATGCTTACACGTCGGCCGGAGGTGGGGCGTCCGGCCGACGTGCGGCGAGCGGGCGGAGGGCGACGTGACGATGGCGACCGCGGAGGGGGGTCCGGCCACCGGGCCCACCGTGCTGCGCATGCTGCTCGGCGCCCAGCTCCGTCGCCTCCGCGAGGCCAGCGGGGTCACCCGGGAGGGCGCCGGCTGGGAGATCCGGGCCTCCGAATCCAAGATCAGCCGGATGGAGCTGGGTCGGGTCGGCTTCAAGGAGCGCGATGTCGCCGACCTGCTCACCCTCTACGGCGTCAGTGCCGCCGCCGAGCGGGACGCGCTGCTCAAGCTCGCCCGCGACGCCAACAGCCCCGGCTGGTGGCACCGGTACGGCGACGTGCTGCCCAGCTGGTTCCAGTCGTACCTGGGCCTGGAGGCCGCCGCCTCGCTGATCCGGACCTATGAGGTGCAGTTCGTCCCCGGCCTGTTGCAGACCGCCGGGTACGCCCGCGCCGTCGTCCTGCTCGGTCACCGGAACGCCTCGGCCGAGGAGGTCGACCGGCGGGTGGAGCTGCGGCTGCGGCGACAGGAGCTGCTGCGCCGGGCCGCGCCGCCGCAGCTGTGGGCGGTGGTCGACGAGGCCGCGCTGCGCCGGCCGATCGGCGGGCCGCAGGTGATGCGCGGTCAGCTCGACGCCCTCATCGAGGCCACCCGGTCGGCGCACGTGCGACTCCAGATCATCCCGTTCGCCGCGGGCGGACACGCCGCCGCCGGCGGGGCGTTCACCATCCTGCGCTTCGGTGACGACGACCTGCCCGACATCGTCTACATCGAGCAGCTCACCAGCGCGATCTACCTCGACAAGCGCGAGGACCTCGACTACTACGCGGTGGCCATGGAGCGGCTCTGCGTCGAGGCGGCGCCGCCCGAGCGCACGCCGGAGATCCTGGCCCGGCTCCGCGACGAGCTCTATCCGGCGTGACCGCCGCCCGGGGCGACACCGCGCTCCCGGATGGCTCTACCATGGTGTGCGACCGGCGACAGTGGACGGACGCCATCGCCTCGATGGCGCAGAGTCATGGAGGCGACTGTGACCACCGATGCTCCGGGCACCACCACGGGTTCCGCCCATCCGAGCGACCGGATCGACACCTCGGTGGCGCACCCCGCCCGGCGCTACAACTACTGGCTCGGCGGCAAGGACAACTTCCAGGCCGACCGGGATTCCGGCGACGCCATGGCGGCCCGGTTCCCGACCATCCGGACCAGCGCCCTGGAGAATCGGCGCTTCCTGCAAAGGGCGGTCCGCCACCTCGCCCGTGAGGCCGGGATCCGCCAGTTCCTCGACATCGGCACCGGCATCCCGACCGCCGACAACACCCACGAGGTCGCCCAGGCGGTCGCGCCGGAGTCGCGGGTGGTCTACGTCGACAACGACCCGATCGTGCTGGCCCACGCCCGAGCGTTGCTGACCAGTTCGCCCGAGGGCGCCACCGCCTACATCGACGCCGACCTGCGCGAGCCGGAGAAGATCCTGCGCCACCCGGACCTGCTGCGCACCATCGACCTGTCCCGGCCGGTGGGGCTGATGCTGGTGGCGATCCTGCACTTCGTCCCCGACGCCGACGACCCGTACACCGTGGTGCGCCGCCTGCTCGAGGCGCTGCCGTCCGGCAGCTACCTGGCCGCGTCGCACGCCACCCACGAGTACCTGCCCCCGGAGGTCGCGGCGGAGGCCAAGGCGGCGGCCCGGGGCGGCGGCCCGCACGGCGTGATCAACCTGCGCACCCTCGACGAGTTCACCGGCTTCTTCGAGGGGCTGGAGCTGGTCGAGCCCGGCCTCTGCTCGGTGGCCGAGTGGCGGGCCGACGCCGAGCCGCAGCCGCGCCCCTCCGTGGTCGAGGTCAGCATGTACGGCGGAGTCGCCCGCAAGCCCTGAACCCGGTTTCCTGCGATCGGCGTCGGCTGCGGCCGGCGCCGTTCGTCGTGTGGTGTCCGATTCTCTTGACCGTCCCGGGCCGGTCCGGCTAGTCTCTGAATCGATCCAGACTGAATCGATCCAGAAGGGGGCCCGGGTGCGACCCACACTCCAGGACGTGGCCACGGCGGTCGGGGTGTCACGCAGCACCGTCTCCAACGCGTACTGCCGCCCGGACCAGCTCTCGGCGGCGCTGCGCACCCGGATCCTCGACACCGCCCGGCAGCTCGGCTACCCGGGCCCGAACCCGACGGCTCGTTCGCTGCGGCGGGGCTTCGCCGGCGCGATCGGCGTCCTGTTCACCTCGCAGCTGTCGTACGCCTTCACCGACCCGTTCGCCGTCCGGTTCCTGGCCGGGGTCGCCGCGGCGGCCGAACGGCACGGCACCAGCCTGCTGCTCGTGCCGCTGCCTACCGGGGAGACGCAGGCCAGGGTGGCCGTGGAGAACGCGGCGGTCGACGGGTTCTGCGTCTACTGCGTCGCCGACGAGGACTGGGCCCTGGACGTGATCCGCGGTCGCGGGCTGCCCTTCGTCACCACCGCGCCCCCCGCCGACCCCGGCGCCGAGCGGTACGTCGGCATCGACGAGCGGGCCGCCGCCCGGTCCGTCGCCGACCACCTGGTCGGCCTGGGGCACCGCCGGGTGGCGCTGCTCGCCGACACCGTGCTGCCCGACGCGCCACCGGGGCCGCTGCGCCTGGCCGGTGCCGACGCCGCCCGGCACCCGACCACCCGGGGTCGCCTGGCCGGTTTCGCCGACGCCCTGGCCGCGGTCGGTGTCGACTGGCCTGACATCACGCTGCTCAACGCCACCGGCAACAGCCGCGCCGCCGGGGCCGAGGCGGTGGCCGGCCTCCTCGCCGGCGACGAACCACCGACGGCCGTGCTGGCCGCCTCCGACGTGCTCGCGCTCGGCGCCCTGGACGCCCTCGGGGAGCGGGCCGCCACGGTCTCGGTCACCGGCTTCGACGACGTCGCCGAAGCGGCCGCGGCCGGCCTCACCACCGTCCGGCAACCGGCCGAGGAGAAGGGCCGGATCGCCGCCGAACTGCTGCTCGACCCGCCGGCCGACGACACCGCCGGGCAGATCCTGCTCCCCACCGAGCTGGTCGTTCGCACCTCCACCCGTCCCGTACCGAGGAGTTGACCATGGAACAGCCGACCGGCTTCACCCTCGCCATCGACGCGGTCACCCGCCACGTCAACTCGGCCCGACCGGACGCGCCGGTACGCCCCGACCGGGTCCGCCGCCACCGCCTCGCGCCCGTCCGGCTCGCCGCCGCGCACGCACTGCGCCGGCTCGCCGACCTCACGGAGCCGGCGCCCGCGCCCGCCCCGACCTGCCGCCCCTGACCGGCCGGGGTGGCCGAGGCCACCCCGGAGGCCACCCGGTAGGGTGCTTTTCCGGCCAGACGAAGCGCAACCGGGCACGACGGTTGGTCTCCGACCGGGCGGGCCGGGCAGACTGGAGCATCATGTCGTCGCTCACGCCCGCCACGCGCCTGCACGATCGGTACGTCCTGCGCGCGCCCATCGGCCTCGGCGGAATGTCCGAGGTATGGCGCGCCGACGACGAGGTGCTGCACCGCCCCGTCGCGGTCAAGGCCCTCGTCGCCCAGCTCGCCGCCGACCCGCAGCTGCGCGCCACCATCCAGCGCGAGGCGCGGGCCGCCGCCCGGCTCACCCACCCGCACGTCACCCAGGTGTACGACTACGGCGAGGCGGCCCTGCCCGGCGGCGTGATGGTGCCGTACCTGGTGATGGAGCTGGTCGAGGGGCACAGCCTCGCCGACCGGCTCGCCGCCGGGCCGCTGGCCTGGCCGGACGCGGTCCGCACCGCCGGCCAGGTGGCGGCCGCCCTCGCCGCCGCGCACCGGATCGGCGTGGTGCACCGCGACATCAAGCCGGGCAACGTCATGCTCACCGAGACCGGCGCCAAGGTCCTCGACTTCGGCATCGCCGCCCTCGCCGGCCCCCGGCACCCGCTCGCCGGCCAGACCGGTGAGCTGATGATGGGCACCCCCGCCTACTTCGCGCCGGAGCGGCTGACGCCCGGCCCGCCGGACCCGGCCAGCGACGTGTACGCCCTCGGCGCGCTGCTCTACCGCACGCTCACCGGCCGGGCCCCACTGCCCGTCCAGACCTGGGAGGACGCCCTGGAGGTGCACGCGCGGCACACGCCGGTGCCGCCGCTGCGGATCCCCGGGCTGCCAGCGGACATCGCCGAGCTCACCATGGCCTGCCTCTCGGTCGACCCGAGCCGCCGGCCCACCGCCGCGCAGCTCGCCGCCCGGCTCGGCGCCGGCCGACCGGCCGACCCGCCCACGGCGCTGCTGCCGACGGTGCCGACGGCCGCCCACTCGCCCACCCTGATCGACCGGTCCGGGGCGGTTCCCCGGCCGCCCGCCGGCCGTTCCGCGCCCCCGGTCGCCGCCGCGCCGCGCCGTCCGAACCGGGCGCTGGGCGTGCTCGTCGCGGCCGGTGTCGCGTTGCTGCTGTGCCTGGTCGGCGTGCTCGCCCTCGACGACGGGCCCGACCGGCGCACCCCGGCCGCCCCCGTCGTCCCGGTGGAGGAGGAGAGCAGCCCCGAGTCGACCCCGCCGGTGGAGCCGTCCAGTGCCCCGCCGTCGCGCGACGAACGGCCCGCGCCCCGCACGGCGGGGCAGCTCGCCGACGAGTTCGCGGCGCTGCTCGATCGGGCGGAGGCCGCCGGCGACATCGACCCGAAGACCGCCGAGGATCTGCGCGAGAAGCTCCACGAGCTGGAGGAGGGCAAGCCCAAGGAGCGGCTCAAGCGGCTGCGGGAGCTGGCCGGCGGGCTCGCCGAGGCGGTCGAGAAGGACCGCATCGACGACGACACCGCCTCCGACCTGCGCGACCTGCTGGCCGGCTGGCCGCGCCTGCGCGGCGGCGACGACTGACCCGGCTCAGCGCACCTCGACCGGGTCACCGACCTCGACCCGGCCCGGCCGGGTCACCACCGCGTACGCCCCGACGCAAGGCTGCGGTCCGAGCGCCGGCAGCGGCACCACCCGGTTCAGCCGGGCCGGCGCCCGCAACGCCGCCGCGTCGGGCGGCAGCGTCCCGTGCGCCAGGGGCGGCACCGCGCAGCGCGGCGTCGGCGCCACCACCCGCAGCACCAGCTCGGCGCCGACGCGCAGTTCCCGGCCCACCCAGCCGTTCTCCTCGAAGGCCGGGCCGCTGCTCTCGACGACCAGGTTCGGCCGGTAGCGCACCGCGTCGACCGACCCGAGCGCGGCGAGGGTGGCCGTGGCGACCAGGTGCAGCGGCGCGAAGTCGACCAGGCTCCCCGGTGGGGCCGCGCCGCCCAGCCGGCTCGGCGTCGTCGGGGTCACCGCGGTCACCCCGGCCGACAGCACCGCGTCCGGGTCGGCCCGGTCCAGCACGGCGTCGTCCGGCACCGCCCCGGTCAGCCGCACCGCCCGCCCGAGCAGCCCGGAGAGGACGGCGTCCACCTCGTCGTCCATCGTGGAGAGCACGGTGCCGTCGGGCAGGGTGAGGCGTACCGGATCGGGCGCGGCACCGGCCGCGCGGACGGTGAGCAGGCCCCGCCACAGCCGCGGCTGCTTGGCGCTGGCCACCCGCCCGGTCGCGTGGTCCACCAGGGCGAGCCGGCGGTCCCCGGCCACGCCCCGCTCGTCGACCGTGGCGGCGCCCAGCGTCTCACCGAGCATCGACTTCACCGGGTAGCGCCACAGCTGCCACAGCCGCCCGGTCACCGGTGCGCCGCCCACGTCGCGACCGGGGACGGGTGGGACGGCGCGGGCACCGACCCACGGTAACCCTCGGCCCCCGTTCCCGTTCGCCCCGACCGGCCGATCGGCGCAGAAGCCGCCGCGCGCTGTGCTCGTCGCGACGGGCGCGCGGTCAGTGCAGCGTGGCGCGGGTGACCTCGCCGGTCGTGGCACCGGCGCGCGCCACCGGCGTGCCGTCGGGTCGCCACACGCCGGAGCCGCCGGCGGTCCGCGGGTAGTGGCTGCCGGACGGCCCGGCGAAACTCGCCGTCGCCACCCAGACGCCGTGCTCGGCGGCGACCCGCCGGGCCCGCGCCTCCGGCACCGCCGCGTCCGCCGGTGCCTCCAGCACCCCGGCCAGGTAGGCGTCGGCACCGAGCGCCGCAGTCCGCGCCGCGTGCTCCACCACCCCGGTGTCCTTGCAGACGGCCAGGCCCAGCCGCCAGCCGTCCACCTCGACGACCGCCGGCGCGTGGCCCGCGACGAACCGCGCGGCCTCCGCGCCACCCAGGAACATCTTCCGGTACGCCACCCGCGCGCCGCCCCCGTCCACGGCCAGCACCCCGACGTACGCCGTGTCGGCGTCGCCGACCGGTGCCCCGGCCAGGGCCAGCGTGCCCGTCGCGGCGCACGCCTCGACCAGCGGCGCCAGCCGAGGGTCGGCCGGGTCGAGCGGGGCGGCGTCCAGTTCGTACCCGGTCAGGGAGAGTTCGGGGAAGAGCACCACGCGGGCGTCGGCGGCGCGGACCAGCGCGGCGTGCGCCGCCACGTTCGCGGCGACGTCGTACGGGACGCAGCGCGGCTGGGCGACCGCGAGGGTGAGCGGCGTACGCACGACAGGCTCCCTTCACCGGATCGGCGCGCGGACAGGCGGAAGCGTGGTCGATGCGCCGACCGCCTCGTAACTTTGTCCCATGATCCCTGGCTCCCTCGCGCTCAGCCCCCGCACGGCCGTGTCCGCCTCCGCACCGTCCGCGGACGGGCCGGTCGGCTACGTCACCGGGCTGGTGGAGCGGCTCGGCGGTCCGGGCGCCGGGCTGGCCGTGGCGCTGGAGAACCTCTTCCCGCCGATCCCGAGCGAGGTCATCCTGCCGTTGGCCGGCTTCGCCGCCGCGCAGGGGAAGATGAGCCTCGTCGGGGCGATCCTCTGGACCACCCTCGGCTCGGTGGCCGGCGCGTGGGTGCTGTACCTCATCGGCGCCGCGCTGGGCCGCGACCGGATGCGCGCCATCGCCGCGCGGCTGCCGCTGGTCAAGCTGAGCGACGTCGACCGGACCGAGGCGTGGTTCCTCAAGCACGGCGTCAAGGCGGTGTTCTTCGGCCGGATGATCCCCATCTTCCGCAGCCTCATCTCCGTCCCGGCCGGGGTGGAACGGATGCCGATCGGCACCTTCCTGCTGTACACCATGCTGGGCAGCCTGATCTGGAACACCACCTTCGTGCTGGCCGGCTACCTGCTCGGCGAGAACTGGCACGTCGTCGAGTCGTACGTCGGGTCGTTCCAGAAGCTCGTCATCGCCGCCTGCGTGGCCGCCGCGGCCTGGTTCGTGGTCACCCGCGTCCGCCGTGCCCGCCAGGCCCGCGCCTCCGCCGCCGCCCCGCTCGACGCGGTGCCGCCGGCCGGGCCGGTGCAGGTGGGCGAGACGGGCGGGTACCGGGGCACGGTGTACCGCGCCTCCTCGTGGCGACGCGATGACTGACCTGGCCTCGTTCGGCCCGCTCGTCCCCGCTGGGGTGAATGTCCGGCTCGGGCTGCGCCGGTGTCGATCGTCCGGCTCGGTCCGGGCCGATGCCGTGGGCCCGGTTCGACCGGTTCGGACTCCACAGGGATGCCGCGGCGCGGATCGCGCGGGGAGTGCCCGGCCCTGCGCGATCCGATGTCCGAGTTTGGGCGTGGATGCCCGGCCGTCCCGTGACCGGCGGCACCCCGGCGGCGGAATGGTGGCCGGCTCGGGGTCGTTACATCCACTGGACGATCGCAGCAGCACCCCGCTGGCCTGGTCCTCGACGTGGGCCGACCCGGGATGGCGAGCCCCGGAATGATGGCGGGCGGCGGGTCGTTACATCACCTGGACGATCGCAGCAGCAATCCCGCTGGCCTGGCCCGATGATGGGCCGCCCGGGATGCCAGGCCCCCGGAATGATGGCGGGCCGAGGGTCGTTACACATGGTCCCGGCGCCGCGAGCCCCCCGCTCGCGAAGCCTGCCGGGCAAAGACTTTCCCCTTGGACTTTTGAGCGCCTGATCGTGGTGCTTGCACCCGCTCGACCCCCATCGAGTCTGGGTGCCAACCCCTGAAGGAGCTTCCCCCATGAACACGACCATTCTGCGTAAGAGCGTTCTCGGTATTGCTGGTCTGGCTTTCGCCGGTGGCGTCTTCGCCGGCCCGGTGACCGAGGCCCACGCCGCGCCGGTTGAGGCTAAGGCGGTGGCGGTGGTGCAGGCCGACAAGGCGGACAAGGGCAAGCTGATCCCGCACGGTGTGCAGGGCAAGCAGTCGCGCATCGACCTGAGCGACGAGCAGGTCAAGAACGTGAAGGCGATCATCGCGGCGACGAAGAAGTCCGACATGGACGAGCGCGCCGCCGTGGTC
>NZ_JBAKHS010000018.1:0-134449 GCF_036906795.1 Micromonospora sp. CPCC 205739
ATCGAACTACCCGGACCACTTCGAGCACCCCAACGACACGCCGACCTAACAAAGCACTACTAGCAGGCCGGGGGTTCAGCCGGGGCGGCGCTCCCGGTCAGCTGCCGTCGCGACGGTCGCGGACGTAGCTCAGCTCGAAGTCGAGGTCCCAGGTCACGCCGTCGCGGGAGATCTCCCACCGGCCGTCGATGCTGTCGCCGTCGGCGCTGAGCGTGCCAACGAAGCGCTGGCCGAATCCGGGCGCGTCCCGCCACTGCCGCCACACGCCGTCGGTGAACGTCATGCGATACACCCGGTGCACGCCGCGGGCGTCGGCGTACAGCACGGTCAGCTCGTCGGTGGCGTCGTCGAGGCCGATCACCGCGGTGGTGGGGAACGGCAGGTTCTCCCGCCAGGCCGGGGGCGTGCTGGACGGCACCGAGTCGACGTCGGAGACCTGCCGCAGGTACGACCCGCCGTCCTGCCACGTGAACTCGGCCCAGGCCGCGCCGACGCCCTCGACCCGGGGCCGCACCGTCCACCGGCCGACGAGCGCGTCGAGCCGGGCGAGCACGGGATGCCTGTCCGCCATCAGTCCCCCCACGCTGGTCCCGGCGGTACCGCTGTCCACGGTACCGCCGGGACCGCTGACGGTCTGCGACGAATCTGGCCCGTCAGCCGCGCGCCGGGACCGCCTCGCTCGACCCGGCCAGCCGCTGGTGGGCGCGGATCAGCTCGGCGTAGCGCAGGCCGCTGGCCTTGACCGTGCGTTGCTGGGTGGCGTAGTCGACGTGCACCAGACCGAAGCGCTTGTCGTAGCCGTACGCCCACTCGAAGTTGTCCAGCAGGGACCAGGCGAAGTAGCCGTCGATCGGGACACCCCGCTCCCGCGCCGCCGCGCAGGCCGCCAGGTGCCCCTCCAGGTACGCGGTCCGCTCCCGGTCCTCGACGGTGCCGTCCGGGCCGACCCGGTCGGGCCACGCCGCTCCGCTCTCGGTGACCATGATCCGCGCCGGGGCGTACTCGTCGGTGACCGCGACCAGCAGCCGCTCCAGCCCCGCCGGGTACGCCTCCCAGCCCATCGCCGTCTGCGTCGCACCCGGCACGGGCACCTGCCGGGCGTACGGCGCCGGCCCGTCCGGGTCGTCGGCCACCACCTGCCGGAAGTAGTAGTTGACGCCCAGGAAGTCGGTCGGCGTGGCGATGACGGCCAGGTCGTCGCCGCGCACCGGCGGCTCCAGCTCGTACGTGGCGAGCATGTCCGCCGGGTAGCCGCGGCCGTGCAGCGGGTCCAGCCACCACCGGTTGACGTGGCCGTCCATCCGCCGCGCCGCCGCCACGTCCGCCGGCCGGTCGCTCGCCGGCTCGCAGGGGCTGAGGTTGAGCACCGGACCGATCGACGCCGGCCGGGCGGCGTGGGCCCGCACCGCCCGGGTGGCCAGCCCGTGCCCGAGCAGCAGGTGGTGGGCGGTGCGTACCGCCCGGCCCAGGTTCCGCTCGCCGGGCGCCATCAGCCCTTCCAGGTGACCGATCCAGGCCACGCAGAGCGGCTCGTTGACGGTGCACCAGTCGGTGACCCGGTCGCCGAGCCGGGCGGCCACGACGGCGGCGTAGTCGGCGAAGGCCTCGGCGGTGGACCGCTCCGGCCAGCCACCCCGGTCCTGCAACGCCTGCGGCAGGTCCCAGTGGTACAGCGTCGCGACGGGCCGGATGCCGTCCGCCAGCAGGGCGTCCACCAGCCGGTCGTAGAAGTCCAGGCCCGCCGGGTTCACCCGGCCGACGCCGTCGGGCCGCACCCGGGGCCAGGCCACCGAGAACCGGTACGCTCCGACGCCGAGCTGCCGCATCAGCGCCACATCCTGCGGCCACCGGTGGTAGTGGTCGCAGGCCACCGCCCCGGTGTCGCCGTTGTCGACCGCGCCCGGCACCTCACAGAAGGTGTCCCAGATGGACGGAGCGCGGCCGTCGACGCGCACGGCGCCCTCGATCTGGTACGCCGAGGTGGCCACGCCCCAGCGGAAGTCGGGCGGCAGCTTGGACAGGTCGGGCACGGGTCGGTTCTCCTCGCGAGGTTCGATGGACATGGGTCCTACTTGACTGCGCCGGCGGTGAGGCCGGCGACGAAGTAGCGCTGCAACGCCAGGAAGCCGGCCACGACCGGCACGCTGACCACCAGCGAGGCGGCCATCACCTGGTTCCAGTAGACGTTGAACTGGGTGGAGTAGCCCTGCAGGCCGACGGCGAGGGTGCGGCTGCTCTCATCGGTCATCACCGAGGCGAAGAGCACCTCGCCCCAGGCGGTCATGAAGGCGTACACGGTGACCGCGACGATGCCCGGCACCGCCGCCGGCAGGATCACCTGGAACAGGGTGCGCAGCGGGCCGGCCCCGTCGACCTGCGCCGCCTCGTCGAGCTCGCGGGGGATCGAGTCGAAGTACCCGACCAGCATCCAGATCGAGAACGGCAGCGAGAAGGTCAGATAGGTGATGACCAGGCCGGTGCGGCTGGCGTAGAGCGCGATGCCGGTGGCGTTGCCCAGGTTGACGTAGATCAGGAAGAGCGGCAGCAGGAAGAGGATGCCGGGGAACATCTGGGTGGAGAGCACGGTCACCGAGAACAGGCCCCGGCCCCGGAACCGGTACCGGCTTACCGCGAACGCGGCGAAGATCGCCACGGAGACCGACAGGACCGCCGCCACGCTGGACACCACCAGGCTGTTGACCAGATAGCGGCCCAGCGGGACGGTCGACCACATGTCCACGAACGCCTGCGCGGTGGGGCGT
This sequence comes from Micromonospora sp. CPCC 205739, assembly GCF_036906795.1. NCBI lineage: Bacteria > Bacillati > Actinomycetota > Actinomycetes > Micromonosporales > Micromonosporaceae > Micromonospora > Micromonospora sp. CPCC 205739. The sequence continues at coordinate 2,763 of NZ_JBAKHS010000018.1, forward strand.
CGCGGCCACCAGGTGAAGGCGTTCTGCACGTCCTGCAGCGGCTTCATGGCGCTGCTGGCCATCACGTACAGCGGCACCAGCACGAAGACCGCGAGCAGGGTCAGCACCACCCGGCGGCTCCAGCGCTCGGCGGCGGTCTCACGCATCGTTCCTCCGGCGGTTGGTGATCAGCAGGTATCCGGCGGTGACCGCGAGCAGGAACAGCAGCAGCGCCACCGACATCGCCGACCCGGAGCCGAAGTCCCAGGTCTTGAACGAGCTGCGGTAGATGTGGATGGAGATCAGGTTCGCCTCGTCCGGTGCCGAGCCGCCGAAGAGCACGTACGGGGTGTTGAAGTCGTTGAAGGTCCACAGGAACAGCACCAGCAGCAGCACCAGGTTCACCGGCCGCAGCATCGGCAGGGTCACCGAGCGCAGCCGCCGCCAGAAGCCGGCCCCGTCCACGGCGGCGGCCTCGTACAGGTCGCCGGGGATGTTCTGCAGACCGGCCATCACGCAGAGGAAGGCGAACGGCCAGGTCCGCCAGATCGACACCACCAGCAGCGCGAAGAAGCTGTTCCCGCCGATCAGCCAGAACGGCTTGTCGTCGAGCAGGTGCAACTGGTCGACCAGGACGTGGTTGACCAGGCCGGTGTCGCGCTGGAAGAGGAAGCTCCAGGTGATCACCGCGGTGTAGACCGGCAGCGCGTACGGGGTGAGGAACAGCGCGCGCAGCAGGCCGCGCCCCCGGAACGGGCGTTGCAGCAGCACGGCCGCGGTGGTGCCGAGCAGCCAGGAGAGTCCGACCGAGGCGATCGTGTAGACGACGGTCACCCAGAACGAGTGCAGCAGGTCGGCGCCGGCGGCCGAGTCGACGTCGAGCACGACCCGGTAGTTGTCCAGGCCGACGAAGGGCGCGGTCGACCAGTCGCGGATGTGGAACTGGGTCAGCTCCAGCAGGCTCATCCATGCGCCGACGGCCATCGGCACCACGTGCACGGCCAGTTCCAGCACGACGGCCGGGGCGAGCAGCAGGTACGGCAGCAGCGTACGACGGGAGCGGCGGCGGCCCGGGGCGGCGCCGGCGGCCTCGGCCGGCCGGTCGGGCCCGGCGACGGCGCGGGGGGTGGTGCGGGTTGCCATCGAGGTCCTCTCGCGGGGGTGGTCGTGGGAGGGTCGGCGATCCCTCCCACGACCACCGGTCCGGCGGGTCAGCGCAGCTGCTGCTGGGCCCGGGTGAGCTTCTGCCGGATGCCGTCCTCGGTGACCGGCTTGCCGCTCGCGGCGTCGGCGAACAGTTCCTTGATGGCGGTGCCGACCAGCGTCTCGAAGGTGCTCTCGTTGGGCACCTGGGGCAGCGGCGCGGCCGTGGTGGCCAGCACCTCCTGGAGCACCTTCTGCTCCGGGGCGGCGAAGGCGGGGTCGGCGGCGACGGTCTTGACGGCCGGCAGCGAGCCGTACGTCTTGTTGAGCGCCACCTGCTCGGCGTCGCTGGTCATGAACTTGACGAACTCCAGCGCGCCGTCCTTGTTCTTCGTGTGCTTGAACACGGCGATGTTGATCCCGGCGACCATGCTGTTGACCTTCTTGCCGCCGGCCGGCGGGGTGGCCGGGAACGGCACCGGGGCGACCCCGTACGCGTCGGGGGCCATGTTCTGCGACTTCAGGTTCGAGCCGGCCGCCTGCCAGAGCAGCATGGCCGCCTTGCCGTTGGCGAAGTCGGAGACGGCCTGGTTCTGCGCGTACTCGGCGTTGCTCGGGTTGACGATCTTGTCGGCGGCCATCAGGTCGACGTACCGCTTCACCGCGGCGACGTTCTGCGGGGTGTCGAACGTCGGCTTGCCGGCGGAGTCGAACCACTCGCCGCCGTACTGCTGGCTGAAGGTGAAGGCGTGGTGCGCGTTCTCCGAGGGGTTGGCGCCCTCGACGGCGAGGCCCCACTTGCCGTTGCCGGTGAGCTTGCGGCCGTACTCGGCGACCTGCTCCCAGGTGGTCGGCGGGGTGGTGATGCCGGCGTCGGCGAACGCCTTCTTGTTGTAGTAGAGGGCGTACGACAGGCTGTAGATCGGCACCGCGGCCGGCGGCTTGCCGGGTGCGCCGGCGGCGGCGAGCGCGGCGGGGACGAACCGGTCCTTGCCGCCGACCTTGGCGAGGGTCGCGTCGTCGAACTCGACCATGGCCCCGGTGGCCTGCATCGACGCCGACCAGGTGTTGCCGATGTTGACCACGTCCGGCCCCTGCCCGGAGGCGGCCGCGGCGAGCAGCCGGTTGAGCAGGTCGGACCAGGGCACGACCTCGACGTTGACCTTGATGCCGGTCTGCTTCTCGAACTTCTCGAGTTCCGGCTGGAGGATCTGCTTGTCGGCCTCCAGGCTCGGACCCTGGTTGCTGGCCCAGTAGGTGAGGGTCTTGGCGGACCCGCTGCCCGCCTCGTCCGCGCCGCCGCAGGCGGTCAGCGAGGCGGCGGCCAGCACGGCCGCGGTCAGTATCCCGAGGTGTCGTCTCGACACGGTGATGCCCTTCCGGTTGCAGTGGTGGGGGACCGGTGGGCACCCGTCGGGGGGACGGAGGTGACGGGCGGCCGACCGGGCGGTGGTGCGAGGGCGACGGCAATCCGGCGCCCCGAGGGCTTACATCACGCCTTAATTAATGTCGTCATTAAAGTGGTTGTCCGGAGGGCCGTCAAGCATGGGCACGTACAGTCGCCCGGTCGGACCGACGGGATGCGAGGTGGCGAGTGGAGCTGGCGCGAGCGACGAACCGGGGCCTTCGGCTGCGCAACCGGTCGGCCCTGCTGACGAAGGTCTTCCTCGACGGCCCGCTGACCCGGCAGGACCTGGTCCGCAGCAGCGGACTGAGCCAGCCCGCGGTGAGCAACGTCGTCGGTGACCTGATCGACGAGGGGCTGGTCGTCGAGGCCGGCGCGGCCTCCTCCGACGGGGGACGGCCGAGCATGATGCTCCGGGTCGCGCCGAACTTCGCCGCCGTCATCGGTGTCGACGTCGGGGAGACCCGGGTGCGCGTCGAGCTGTTCGACCTCGCGATGACCCTGCTGGCCAGCGTCGAGTACCCGCTGGACCCGGCCCGCACCGAGCCCGCCGCGGTGGCCGGCCACGTGCTGGCCGGCATCGACGCGGTGACCGCCCGCGCCCGGGTGGCGCCGGCGGACGTGCTCGGCGTCGGCATCGGCGTTTCCGGCGTGGTCGAACAGGGCGACCAGGCCGTGGTGCACGCCCAGGCGCTCGGCTGGGACCGGGTGCCGCTGCAACGGCTGATCGCCGACGGCACCGACCTGCCGCTGCACATCGACAACGGCGCGAAGACCCTCGGCCAGGCGGAGATGTGGTTCGGCGCCGGCCGGGGCGCCCGGCACGCCGTGTTCGCCCTGGTCGGCTCCGGGGTCGGCGCCGCCGTGGTGACCAACGGGATCACCTACCGGGGAGCGTCCAGCAGCGCCGGGGAGTGGGGGCACACCACCCTGATGTACGGCGGCCGGGCCTGCCGCTGCGGCGCTCGGGGCTGCCTGGAGGCCTACGTCGGGGCCGAGGCGATCATCGACCGCTACCGGGAGGCCCGCCGCGGCCGGCCGGTCCCCGGCGAGGACGAGGAGTCCCAGCTCTCCGCGCTGGTCGATGCGGCGGCGACCTCGGCCACCGCCCGGCGGGTGCTCGACGAGACCGCCGGCTACCTGGGTGCCGGAGTGGCGAACCTGATCAACCTGTTCAACCCGGAACGGGTGGTGCTCGGCGGCTGGGCCGCGATGGCGCTCGGCGACCTGCTGCCGGCCATCCGGGCCGCCGCCGGCCAGCAGGCGCTGCGCCAGCCGTACGAGCAGGCGTCGATCCAGCTCGGCCGGCTGGGCGTGGACGCGGTGGCGTTGGGCGCGGCCACCCTGCCGATCGCCCGCCTGCTCGCCTCCGGCGGCGTACGCGACTGACCGGTCAGCCCCCGGCCGGCACCCGCCGGCTCGGCTCCGGGAGCCGGTTGAAGGGATCCTCGGCGACCAGGTGGTCGCGCAGGGTGCGGTGGATGAAGGCGTACCCGCCGAAGACCCGCTGCATGATGACCCGGTCGTCGGCGTAGGAGAGGAAGTCCAGCAGCTGCTCGGGCAGCAGCCCGGACCGGGCGATGCCGAAGGTCACCGCCCGGTGGCGCAGCCAGGCCCGGCCCGGGCCGGCCGTCAGCATCAGGGCGACGGTCATCGGCAGGGCGGCGACGACGGCGAACCACGGGCCGCGCTGCGCGAAGGTCACCGCCAGCAAGGCCGCGACGAGGGCGAGGAGGATCATCATCAGCCGGGTGAACCGGCGCAGCGACGCCCGCAGGGCGTGGCCCGGTGACGCCGGCGGTTTGGCGAAGTCGGGCACGCTGCCCCCGCTGAGGCCCCCGCCCGTGCCGAGCGTCAGCGCGATCAGCGCGGCGGCCGGCCAGGTGGACGAGAGCGCCACCGGGAGGCCGACGAACACCGCGCCGAAGGCCGACCAGAAGAGGAAGCCGGTGGCCGCGGAGCGCGCCGAGGTGGTCCATTCGGACGCCGCGTAGGCGGTGGTCTCCTCCCGCCCGATGAAGGGCACGAACAGGCGGTTGAGCCGGGGCACCTGGAGCAGCACCCCGAAGGTGAGCCCGATCCCGAGCCCGAAGAAGGCGGCGGCGACCGCCGCGGTGACCACCGCGCCCCGGACGCCGCCGACGAGGGCGCCGAAGGGCACCGTGGCGACGGCCCCGATGAGGGCGGCCAGCCCGCCGCCCACCAGCCCGGTGCTGGTGTGGTCCCAGCCGAGCCGCCGGGCGAGCCAGGCGGTGACGCCCCGCGGCCGCGGGAGGGGCCACTCGGGGTGACGGCCCGGCAGCCAGGCCGGCGTGAGCCAGTCCGGGTAGAACACCGTCTGGCTGCGCCGGTGCATCAGCCGCGCGAGCCAGATCAGCGCGCACCGCGCCTCGTGGGGCGGGAAGTTCGCCTCGGTCTCCGGCCGACCGCGCAGGCTGCGTCGGCGGGTCAGCATTCGCTGCACGAAGAGCCGGTAGAGCACCTGGCGGTGGGCGTCGCTGTCCCCGCCGGTGGGAAGCTGGTCCGGGGTCGCACCCCGGTACGCGATCGTGGCCACGCCGAGCATCAGCGGCGTGGTCAGCAGCTCGCGCAGCGTCTCGTCCCGGTCGAGGGCGTGCCGGAGGGTGTCCAGGTCGGGACCGGCGGACCGCAGCGCCCGGTCGATCTGGGCGCGACTCAGCGGCCGCACCACCAGCGCCACGTCGAAGGCGAGCCGGTGCAGGCGTTCGTAGTCCTGCGAACGGCAGGTCACCACCATGCCGGTGCCGGCGAAGCTGTCCGCCCTGGCGAAGGAGTTGATCGCCTCCAGGCAGGCGTCCTGATACTCGTCGTCGACCTCGTCCAGGCCGTCGAGGAGCAGGATCACCCGGCCGTCGTCCAGCCACTGCCGCACCTCGGCCGGCGCGACCCCGTAGCGTTCACCGATCTCGGCGCTCGCCCACGAACAGAAGTCCGGATGGCTGGTACGCCACCTCGACAGCAGCAGCACCACCGGCGCCGGGCTGTCGTCGTCGGCGCGCGCGCGACGCAGCAGTTCCTCGGTCAGTTGCAGCAGGTGCGTGGTCTTGCCCGAGCCCGGCCGGCCGATCAGCAGGATCCGCCGGCTGGCGTCGTAGACGTCGACGAGGCGGGTCCCGTCGGGCAGCGGTTCCGGCGCCCCGAGCCGTTGCAGGGCGGCCTGCGTCGGCCCCTCGTACGCCTCCACCGCGTCGGGCTGGGCGTCCAGCGCCACGTCCAGGCGTACCGCCTGTTGCAGCGAGCGGTGCAGCGCGTCGCGTACCCACCACTGGTCCACGCGCTGGAGCACACGACTTCTCGTGGTGATGCCCGCCTCCCCGGTCCGGGTGGCCTCGGCGACCGGCTGCGGCCGTGCCGCCCTCACCGCCCACCATGCCACGAGCCACGCCACCACGGCGAAGGCGGCGAGGGTGAGGAGGACGCTGAGCCGCTCACGACCGCCCAGCCCCGGTCGCAGCCAGATGAAAGTGGCCAGTCCGGCGGTCAGGATCACGGCGCCGCCGGCGAGGATCCAGCGCTGCGCCGTCGTCATCGGAGCCGCTGCGGCCAGCGCGTCCGGTCGAGAGGGCGCGGACCCCGCGTCGGCTCTGCGGTCGAGCCACGCCACCACGGCGCTGACCACGGTCACCGCCGCCACGATCGACGCCAGCAACGTGAAGTTGTCCGTCCACCCGTGCGCCTGCGGGAACTCGGCGGTCGCGACGTTCACCGCGACCGCCACGCTGGACGAGGTGACCGCGTTGAGCACGGAGAAGAGAAGCAGCGGCGGCGATCCGGAGCGACGTCGCGGCCACATGCTGTCATCATCCCGGCGACCCGCCGCCTTCGCCAGATCGACGTAGGTCGCATCCGTTGTGGTGTGACGGCCCTCGATGCCCGATCCGCCAGCCACACCTGGCCGTTGCGTCGGACCGGGGCGGCCCGGGGGCCGCCCCGGCTCACCGGCGCGCTCGGACCGACGCGGTGCCACCCCCGGTCACCGCGGGACCCACTCCCGCGCCCGGTTCTGCCCGGGTCGAGGTGCCCGCCCGCTCGGCCAGCGCGCGACGTTGGTGCTGAACCGGCTCGCCCGCGACGCGGGCCGCCACATCGGATGGACGAGCATCCCGTTCAGCAGGGGAAAGCTGTCCCGTTCGAGGTAGCCGTGCCGGCCGTGCAGGGCACGTTGGGCGTCGGTGAAGGTCTCCGCGTACGTCGGCAGGCCGACGGTGTCCATCCACCGCTGGCTGCCGTCGAGGACGGCGTCCGCGCGCGCGGCGCGGTCCGGGCCGGGCGGCACCGCCAGGATCGCCAGGTGGTGGTGTGCCTGGGTGGGGCGGTGCGCGGCCAGCGCCTGTTCGAGCAGGAGGAAGCGTTCCCGGTGGGCGCCACAGGCCGACGCGAGGCGTTCCTCGTAGCGGGCGGGTGTCGGGATCTGACGGTAGCGGTGGAACCAGACGGTGGCGGCGGCGCCGGTGCGCAGCAGGAACACGTCGCCGACCAGCAGCGCGTGCTCGGTCCAGATCCGGGCCACGTCGGCCAGCACGTGCGGTCGCTGCCGCTCGTCGGGGACCAGCCAGGCGCCGATGACGGTGGCCTCGAGGCTCGCGGTGACGAGGTCGACGACCCGGCCGACGTCGCACCACCGGGCGCGGACAACAGGTGTGGAAGAGGTCATGGTGCGACTCCTGATCAAGATCATGATCGGGGTGTGGCAGGCAGGGCCGACCGGCCGGCCGGCCGGCTGGTGACACCAGACGCCGGTGGTGGTCGACGACACGGGGCCCGCAAAGGGCCTCAGCTCGGCGCGGGCGCCGGAGCGGTCAGCGATGTCCGATGGGGGTGGCCGGCGACGACGTGGCGGGAACGGGCGGCCGTGACGACAGCCGACCCGGCCGGAGTCGGCCCGGTGCGCCGACTGCTGGGCGAACGACCGGGTGGACGTCCGTCCACGGAATGCCGGCGGACGGCGTCAGGCGGGTCTGCTCCCGGGCCGGGGTGAGCGGGACGGCAGCCGGTCCGGACCGTCGGGACGGCAGATCCGCATCCCGGCCGGGGGAGGTGTGAGTGCGACCGTCGCGGCGTCGCCGGCGATCTGCTGGGCGCCGCCGGGCGAACCGACACCGGTGGTGTCGGTGCCCGGTGCGGCGGGGTACGGAGCGATGTCGGGTCCGAGCGGGTGCTGGACGGGGCTCGCGGTGGCGCCGCCATCCTCCGTGGACCGCGCCGTCGCCCACGACGGGGCCGGGGTGGTGAGGGCCAGGGCGGTCGCGGGTCGCTCGGTGCGCGGTGGCGTGGCGGACGGCGTCGTCGGCGGCGCCGCCGACGGATTGGTCGTCGCCGTGGTGGGTGACCGCCGGGGCGCGCCGCCCGCCGGGGCCACCCGCTCGGCGGGCGGCCGGGGACGGACCTCGACCGGCTGGAGGGCGCCCAGCACCGGGCGCAGCGGCGCGAGCACCGGATCCAGCGGCGCGAGCACCGGATCGAGGCTACGCAGCAGCGGGTCGAGCACGGGGGCCAGGATGGCACCGACCGGCTTGATCACCGGCTCCAACACGGGCGTGAGGATGGCGCCGACCGGCTCGGTGACCGGGTTGAGCACGGGCGTCAGGATGGCGCCGACCGGCTTGGTCACCGGGTCGAGCACGGGGGTGAGGGTGGCGCCGACCGGCTTGGTGACCTGGTCGAGCACGGGGGTCGCCGGTGCCGCCGCCCGGTCCTGTCGCGGCCGGGTCGTGCTCGCCGCCCCGGTCTTCGTGGGGCGCGGGTGCGCGGTGGCGGCTCGGCTCGGCCGGCCGGTCAGGGTGGGTGTCTGGCGCTTCGGCGCGGGCGTCTCGGAACGGCTGACCTTCGGTGGGGACGATTTGGCCCCGGAGGGCGCCGTGACCGTCGTCCCGCCGCCGCCGGTGGAGCCGGGCGGGGGCGCGGGCGGGGGGTCCGGGGTATCGGCCGGGACCGTGGGCGGGATCCCCGCGGGGGAGAGGGTCGCCTGGAGCAGGCCGGTCACGCCCCCGACGACCGCGTCCACCGTGACGACGGGTGTCGTGTCGGCGGCGCGTGCCGCACGATCGTCGCCCGCCTCGTATCCGATCCAGACGCAGGCGGCCGCGCCGAGCACGAGCCCGAGGCGCAGCGCGAGAGGCGCCAACCGCCCGTTTCGCCCGCCCATCACCCACCCCCGGCCTCGGCCGGCCACGAGGGCCGACACCGGGCACTCTACCGAAAGCGTCGGTGTGGTGACAGAGCGCGCGCGGCGCGGCGTCCGGCTTTCCGTCGACGCTGGTCAGCTCGGCGTCCCCCGCAGCCGGCGCGGGTGCGGCGCGCCCCGATGTGGACGGGGTACGGACGGCGGCACGACAAGGACGGCTGGCCACCGGGTCGCGCCGTCCGGAGCCGTCCCGTCCCGCGCGGCGGGGTGTCGAGGGCCGTCGTCCGCCTGGAACAGCTCCGCGGTCCCGGTGAGGTGCAGCAGCCGGGTGACGCAGCGGGGCGGCCGGCGCAGCGTCAGTTCGCCCCCTGCCGCCCGGAGCAGGCGGTGCGCCTCGACGAGGGCGCGTACCGCGTGCAGGTCGACGAAGCGGACCGCGGAGAAGTCGAGGACGACCTGCGGGGCGGGGTCGCGGCCGAGTTCCGTCGCGAGGTCGACGAGCAGGTGCGCGTTGCTCATGTCGATCTCGCCGCGCACCGACACGACCGTCACCGGTCCCTCATGCTCCCAGCTCAGCGACATCAGGGGTTGCGCCGGTGCGGGGACATGGGCGGCCGCGCGGCCGTACGGTGGATCGGTGGACATCGCGCCCCCTCGCGGGATCAACCGGACTTGACGGCACCGCGGAGCGGTGCCGGTCCTGGGCGCGTGTCTCGACCCGGGTAGGACGCTACTCCGGCCAGCTGGTTTTCACACGTCACGGGGGCCATGGCCGTCGCGGCGGAACCCGGCCGAGCCGGGCGACGGGGCACCGGCGCGGCGGGTAGGGTGCGAGATGCCACGCCGCCCCGGGTGCGAGGCCGCCACCGCGGCCCCGGGCGCACGGCCGCCGCGCGCGGTCCGGGACGGTCCGACGATGACCGACGCGGCGCACGCCCGCCGCACCCGTGGGGTACGCCCCCTCGTGAAGGGCCCGTTCCATGGCACAGAACCCGCTGTCCCCGCAGGAGGCCCTGGCCGAGCTCGGCCGGATCCGGCTCGACCAGGCCGGCGTCGACGACGTGCTGCGCTCCGTCGCCGGCCTGGCCCGGCGCAGCATCCCGGGGGCCACCGAGGTCTCCGTGACGCTGCTGCGGGGCAGCACCGCGCAGAGCGTGGCCGTCACCGGCGACCTCGCCCTCCAGCTCGACGAGTGGCAGTACGCGCAGGGCCGGGGGCCGTGCCTGGACGCCTCGGTCAGCGGCGACGCGATCTCGGTGCCGGACACCACCGCCGAGGACCGCTGGCCGGACTGGGCCGCCCGGGCCAAGGACGCCGGCGTCGGCAGCTCGCTGTCGGTCGGGCTGCCCATCCAGGAGGCGGTGGTGGGCACCCTCAACGTCTACGGGCTGGCACCGGGCGTCTTCGACCCGGGCGCGCAGGAGTTGGCGAAGACCTTCGCCGCGTACGCCGCGGTGGCCCTGTCCAACGCCCAGCTGTACGAGAACGCCGCGACGCTGGCGGAGCAGATGCGCGCCGCGATGGAGTCCCGGGCGGTGATCGAGCAGGCGAAGGGGATCATCATGGGCGAACGGCGGTGCTCGGCCGAGGAGGCGTTCGCGATCCTCGTGAAGGTCTCCCAGGACACCAACCGGAAGGTGCGCGACGTCGCCGCGGCGCTGGTCGCGCGGGCCGAGCGAAGGTCCGGCTAGCAGTCGCTCAGTCCTCCCGGCCGGCCGACGGCCGGGCGGTGCCACCGCCGGCGGTGACCTGACGCACCAGCGCCTCGGCCACGTCACGGAGCTTGCGGTTGGAGTTCTGCGACACCTTCGCCAGGATCGCGAACGCCTCCTCGGCCGAGCACCGCCGTTGCCGCATGATGATCCCCTTCGCCTGCTCGATGACGGCGCGGCTGTGCATCGCCGACTGCATCTGCTGGGCGAGGGTCGCGGTGCTGTCGTACAGGTGGGCGTTGGCCAGGGCGACCGCGGCATGGTCGGCGAAGGTCTGCGCGGCCTCCGCCACCTGGTCGAACGCGCCCGGCCGGGTGCCGTAGACGTTCAGCGCCCCGACCACCGCCTCCTGGATGGGCAGCCCGATCGACATCGAGCTGCCCGCGCCGGCGGCGTGCGCCCGCCGCGCCCACTCCGGCCAGCGGCTCTCCGCCGCCATGTCCGCCACGATCATCACCGTGCCGGTGGTCGCCGCGTCCAGGCACGGGCCCCGGCCCTGCTCGTACTGGAACTCGTCGAGCCGCAGGGCCAGGTCGCCGGTGTACGCGGCGGTGGTGGCCTCCGTGCCGTGCACCAGGGTCACCGAGACCTCAGCCGCCCCCGGAATGCCGTTCCGGGCGACCTCGGCGATCCGGGTCAGGACGGCGTCCAGACCCGTCTCGTCGTAGCGGATCGTGCCCAGCTGGATGAAGGCCTCGGTGAGGTCGAGGGGGGACTGCGGCATGGCGTCTGACGTCCTTGCGAACCGGCGCAATCGTTCCGGCGGAGCCGGGCAGCGCATGACGGGAACGGCCCGCTCCCGTCGGCCGCGGGTGCGGCTGTCGCGGGGGCGGACCGGGGATCAGCGCCGCTGCTTGACGCTCGCTCGCGACGCCCGGCGGGGCGTCGGTTGCGGGGTCCCACTCTACCGTCCCGCCCGGTCGCGGCACCCCCGGCACCGCCGGTGCGTCGCGTGCCGGGGCGGGGTCACCGTGCCGACGGTCGGGCCCCGCCGGCGCGAGGTACGGGTGCCGCGCGCAGGGCACGCGCTGTCCGTCGCCGACAACGTGACCGCCGCCACGCGCGTCGGGAGAGGCGTGACCGGCTCGCCGCCGGTCGGGCCGGCTCAGGCCAGCCGGATGCTGTTCCCCTCGACCGAGACGGCCGCCTCGGGCAGCGGCTGGCCGGCCGGTCCGCTGCGGACCGAGCCGTCGGAGATGTCGAAGACGCTGTTGTGGCAGGCGCAGACGATGGTCCCGTCGCGGACGGCGGTGACCGTGCAGCCCTGGTGGGTGCACTTGGCCGAGAACGCCTTGATGGTGCCCTCGGCGGGCTGGGTGAGCACCACCCCCTGGGCGGCGAAGATCTTCCCGCCGCCGACGGGGATGTCCGCGACCGTGGCCAGCGGCTTCGCCGGCGCACCCGGCGCACCCGCCGCCGGCCCGGCCGCCTCGGGGGCCGGCGCGGCCGGCGTCGCCTCGCCGTACGTCTGGCAGCCGGTCAGCAGCGCGCTGACGCCCACCCCACCGGCGCCGGCAAGCACCGCCCGCCGCGACGGGCACCCGCGATCGCGGTCGTCGACCATGTCCGTGCCTTCCTCTTCGTGCGTCAGAATCCGACCCCGAACGTGGTGAAGTACCACAGCGACGAGGTCAGCCAGATCCCCATCAGGACGGTGAAGACCACCCCGCCGGCCACCGGCAGCACCCAGCCGGCCAGACCCGGCCGGGGCAGCGCGAGCATCTTCGTGGTGAAGGCGCCGAAGAAGAGGCAGCCGAGCAGCGAGTGCAGCAGGGTGCGCAGGTCGTGGTCGGCGAAGCCGAGCGCGTAGAGGCAGTGCACCGCCACCGGCACGGTCAGCAGGAACGCGATCCGGCCCGACCAGCGGTGCGCGGTGCCCGCCCAGGACGGGGAGAACCCGCCGAGCCGCCCCCACATGGCCAGCGCGGAGAGCAACTGGACGACGGCGAAGGCGGCCGCGCCGCTGCCCAGCCACACCTTCACCGCCTGCGGGCTGGAGAAGCCGGCCAGGTTGACGGCGATCCCGGTCGGCGTGTGGAGCCGGCCGTAGACGCCCGTCGCCACCGCCACGCCCGCGCCGACCAGCAGCGGAACCACCAGGGACGCCCGCGGCGCGCCGATCGGGGCCGGCCGGGCCGGCGCGGGAGCCGGATCGAACTGCACGTGGACGACCGGCGTGGTGTCGTCGCCGGACTCCGCGCCGGCGACGCGCCGGTGACCGACCGTCACTCGGCCGTACCCGGCTCGGGCGCCACCGGCTCGGCGGTGACGGTGATGCCGTCGACGATCGTGGTGCCGAACGCCGGATCGAGCGGCGGGGCCGGCACCGGGGCGCCGTCGCGGGTGACCACGCCGATCTGGGAGCCGTCCGGCAGCATGATCCAGCCGCCGTCCACGCCGGCCTTGCGGAGCGCGGCGCTGGCCCGGTAGAGCACGGGCGCGGGCGTCGCGCCGGCCTTGGCGGTGAACGTCCACCGCCGGTCGCCGACGACCAGTTCGCCGGAGACGTCGCCGTCGGCGACCGTCCCGGTGAGGGTGGCGCCCTGCTTGCCGCTCAGTCGCAGCCGGCCGTCCGCGGCGGTGCCCCGCAGCCAGATCTCCAGACGCTTGCCGTCGCAGACGTACGCCACCGCCGTGCCGTCCGTGGCGGTGATGGCGATGGTGGCGCCGCTGTCGAGGCGGCCGGTCCAGTTGGCGGTGACCGGCGCGGGCGGGGCGCTGGTGGGTGCGCCGGGGCGGCTGCGCTGCTCCGACGGCTGCGCGGGCGGTTGGCCGGGCGCCTCGGCCGGCGGTGCCGGGGACGCGTCGGGCGGGGCGGCGGCGCTGGCCGAGGGGGCGGCGCCGGCCGTCGGCTGGACCGTACGCGGCGCCGCCTGGGCGCTCATCGCGAACAGCACGGCGGCCGTGCCGGCCCCGGCCAGCAGGGTGAGCAACGGGGTGATGCGCTTCATGAGCAGCTCCCTTCACCCGTTCGTACGGTGCCGGGGCGCCGGTCGTTCAATCCGCGCGCCGATCCGTCGCCGCAATTCCGCCACCGCCCCCGCTCGCGTTGCCCGGGGGACGGGGTGTCGGCCGGCCCGGATCAGGCCGGCGGCCGGGTGCTCTGCCGGACGATCAGCGGGGTGGCGAGTTCGATGCGGTGGCTGTCCAACTCCTCGCCGGCGATCAGCGCGAGCAGCATCCGGGTCGCCATCCCGGCCATCTCGGTCAGCGGCTGGCGGATGGTGGTCAACGGCGGGGCCGACCACCGGGCGGCGTCCAGGTCGTCGAACCCGACGATGCTCACGTCGTCGGGGACCCGCGCGCCGCGCTCGTACAGCGCCTCGTAGGCGCCAAGTGCCATCTGGTCGGCGCAGGCGAAGACCGCCGTCGGCGGGCGGGAGAGGTCGAGCAGGGCGTTCATCTCCCGGTACCCGGACGGCGCGTTGAAGTCGCCGTACCGGATGTAGCCGGCGGGGATCTTGCGGCCCGCCGCGTTCATCGCGGCCCGGTAGCCGTCGACGCGGGCCCGGCTGCACGGGACGTTGGGCTGGCCGCCGATCACGGCCACCCGCTCGTGCCCGAGGCCGAGCAGGTGCTCGGTGGCGGCGAGACCGCCGGCCCAGTTCGTCGCGCCGACGGACGGGATGCCGGCGCCGGGCTGCCCGGCGGGGTCGATGATGACCACCGGGATGCCCAGCTCGTCGAGTTGGCTCTGCTGGCTGGCGGACAGGTCGGAGAGCACCAGCAGCACCCCGTCGCAGCGGCGCGCGGAGAGCTGCTCGATCCAGCGCCGGTCGGGTCGGGTGCGGTGCCGGCCGTGGACGGCGGAGACCACCACGCCCATGCCGGCCCGGTAGGCGAGCTCCTCCACGCCGTCGAGGATCTGCATCGCCCAGGGGCTGCCGAGGTCGCGGAAGACCAGGTCGATGAGGCCGGCGCCGCCGGAGGTCGTGGCCCGCCGGGCCGTGTAGCCGCGCCGGTCGAGCAGGTCCTGCACCTTCTGCCGGGTGGTGGGCGCGACGTCCGGCCGACCGTTGAGCACCTTCGACACGGTGGGGACGGACACGCCCGCGGCGGCCGCGATCTCCGACAGGGTCGCCCGCTGGTCCGGCATGCCACTCTCCTCGGCGATCGGTGGGCCCGGCCCTCGATCGTATCCCGAAAGTTTCGAAGACTGCACACCCGCGTGTCCGATCCGTTAGGTTCCGCCGCCGTTCCATCGACGTCCACCCCTTGACCCGGTCTCGCGGGGCTGCCTAGTCTGCCTCGAAATCGAAACTTTCCCGAAACTTATCGAGGCATCCGGTCGGGCGTGGCCGGGCCGTGGAGAGGACGGTGATCGGCCATGCGTCGGCGCGATTTCCTGGGTGGTACGGCCGCAGCCCTGCTCGGCACCGGTGTGCTGGGTTCGCTCGGCGCCTGCGGGAACTCCGGACCGGGCGGCGGCGAGCAGCTCCAGCTCTGGGCCCTGCAGGACGCGGAATACCAGAAGGTGATCCGGCCCGCCATCGACGCCTACAACTCCGGGGCCGAGGACAAGATCCAGCTCACCACGTACGTCAACGACGCCTACAAGCAGAAGCTCCAGGTCGCGATGGGGTCGCCCCAGGCGCCGGACATCTTCTTCAACTGGGGCGGCGGCAACCTCGCCCAGTTCGTCAAGGCCGGCCAGGTGGTCGACCTGACCGACCGGACCGCCGACCTCTCCGCCGCGTTCCTGCCCAGCGTGCTCTCCGTCGGGCAGGCCGACGGCCGGCAGTACGCCCTGCCGATGAACGGGATCCAGCCGGTGATCCTCTACTACCACAAGGCCGTCTTCGCCGCCGTCGGCCTCCAGCCGCCGAAGACGTACGACCAGTTGCTGGCCGTCGTCGACGCGCTGAAGGCCCGGGGGGTCACCCCGATCGCGCTGCCCGGCTCGCAGGGCTGGACCGAGCTGATGTACCTGGAGTACCTGCTGGACCGGGTGGGCGGGCCCGACAAGTTCGCCGCGATCGCCGCCGGCGGAGCCGGCGCCTGGTCGGACCCGGCGGTGCTGCGGGCCGCCACCATGTGCCAGGAGCTGGCGAAGCGGGGCGCGTTCGGCGCGAACTTCGCCTCGATCAACTACGACAACACCGGCGCCTCGAAGCTCTTCGCCACCGGCAAGGCCGCCATGTTCCTCATGGGCAGCTGGGAGTACTCCACCCAGCTGACCAACAACCCGGCCTTCGTCAAGGACGGCAAGCTGGGCTGGCTGCCCTTCCCCACGGTCACCGACGGCGCCGGCGACCCGACGGCGGTGGTCGGCAACCCGAGCAACTACTACTCGGTGTCGGCCGGCTCCACGCACGCCGACACGGCCGTCGACTTCCTGAAGAAGACTCTGACCTCCGAGTCGTACCTCAAGGGGTTGATCGCCGCCGGGCAGGTGCCCGCGGTCAAGGGCGTGGAGACCAGGCTGGCCGGCACCCCGGGCGCCGACTTCACCACCTTCACGTACCAGCTGGTGGCCGGCGCGTCGTCGTTCACCCAGTCCTGGGACCAGGCGCTGCCGCCCTCGGTCGGCAGCGAGCTGCTGACCAACCTGCAGAAGCTCTTCCTCGCCCAGCTCACCCCCGCCGACTTCGTCGCCACGATGGGCCGGGCACGGTGACCACGGCCGTGCCGGCCCTCGGCCGGGCCCCGGCGGACCGACGCCGGCACGGCCGACCGGGCGCGCTCTGGGCCGTCCCCGCCGGGCTGTTCTTCACCGCCTTCGGGCTGGCGCCGATCCTGGTCGTGGCCTACCTGAGCCTGACCCGCTGGAACGGGCTCGGCGATCCGGTGTGGACGGGGCTGGACAACTGGCGGGCGCTGCGCGACGACGCCGACCTGACCCACGGGATCTGGACCACGCTGCTGCTCACCGCGCTGTGCTGGCTGGTGCAGACACCGCTGGCGCTGCTGCTCGGGGTCTGGGCCGCCGCGCCACAGCGCAACCGGGCCGTCCTCTCGGCGGCCTTCTTCCTGCCCCTGCTGCTCTCCACCGCCGCGATCGCGCTCGCCTGGCAGTCGCTGCTCGACCCCAATTTCGGCGCCGCGGCGACGCTGGGGCCCTGGCTGGGCGCGCCGGACGGCAACCTGATCGGCGACCCGGACCGGGCGCTGTACGTGGTCGCCCTCGTGATCGCCTGGCAGTTCGTCCCGTTCCACACGCTGATCTACCAGGCCGCCGTCCGGCAGATCCCGGCGACCCTCTACGAGGCCGCCGCCATCGACGGCGCCGACCGGGTACGCCAGTTCCGGTCGATCACCCTGCCGCTGCTGCGCCACACGATCATCGCCTCCTCGGTGCTGATGATCGTCGGCTCGCTCACCTACTTCGAGACGATCCTGCTGCTCACCGGCGGCGGGCCGGGCACCGAGACCCGGGTGCTGCCGCTGCACATGTACATCAAGGGCTTCGTCGGCTTCGACATGGGCTACGCCAGCACCCTGTCGGTGCTGCTGGTCGCCGTCGGCACCGTGCTGTCGGTGCTCATCGTCCGCGCCACCGGCTACCACCGGATGGCCAGCGACCGGGAGGGCCTGTGAGACCGCCGCCGTCCGTGCGGCCGGCGCCGTCGCCGACGCGCGGCACGACCGCCCCCACCACGACGGGGGTACGCGCCACCGCGCCGGCCGCCCCGCGCCGGGCGCGACCCCGCCGGGCGGTCAACCTGCCGGCCGGGGTCGGTGCGACCCTGTGGCTGCTCGTGGTGGTGTTGCCGCTCTACTACATCCTGGTCACCAGCCTGCGCACCCCCGACGGCTACCTCGGCGACGGGGCGCTGGCCCTGCCGGGGACGCTGACCCTCGACAACTACGGCCGGGTGCTGGGGTCGGGCTTCGCCCGCCTGCTGCTCAACAGCGCGGTGGTGACCGCCGCGACGATCGTGCTGGTGCTGGCCCTCGCGCTGCCCGCGGCGTACGCGATCGTGCGCGGCACGAGTCGGGCCGTGCGGGTCGGGTTCTCGCTGTTCCTGCTCGGCCTGGCCATCCCCGCCCAGGCCGTGGTCGTCCCGATCTACCTGATCATCACCCGGCTCCAGCTCTACGACTCGCTGCTCGCGGTCATCCTGCCCACGGTGGCGTTCTCCCTGCCCATGTCGGTCGTCGTGCTCACCAGCACGCTGCGCGACGTCCCCGACGAGCTGTACGAGGCGATGACCGTCGACGGGGCGGGACCGGCGCGCACCTTCACCCGGCTCGTCGTGCCGCTGGCCCGGCCCGGCCTGGTCAGCATCGGCATCTTCAGCGGGCTGGGCGCGTGGAACGGCTTCCTCTTCCCCCTCGTGCTCACCCAGAGCCCCGAGCAGCGGGTGCTGCCGCTCGGGCTGTGGAACTTCCAGAACCAGTTCGGCACCGACGTGCCCGGCCTGATGGCGCTGGTGGTGTTCTCCGCCCTGCCGGTGCTCACCCTCTACCTGTTCGGCCGGCGTCACCTGCTCGGCGGCCTCACCGCCGGCTTCGGCAAGTGACCCGCCCCCCACGAGGAGACCTCCCCATGACCAGCGGGGTAACCACGCCCACCACCACCCGAGTGATCCACAACCCGGTGCTGCCCGGCTTCCACCCCGACCCGTCCATCCTGCGGGTGGGGGAGGACTTCTACCTGGCCACCTCGACGTTCGAGTGGTACCCGGGGGTGCGGCTGCACCACTCCCGGGACCTGGTCCACTGGCGACCCCTCGGCGGCATCCTCACCGAGCGGCGGCTGCTCGACCTCACCGGAGTCGGCGACTCGTGCGGCGTCTGGGCCCCCTGCCTGTCGTACGCGCACGGGCGGTTCCACCTCGTCTACACCGACGTGGCCAGCTTCGCCGGCGGCTACTGGGACCCGCAGAACTACGTCATCACCGCCCCCGACGTCACCGGCCCCTGGTCGGACCCGGTGCCCGTGCACGCGCACGGCTTCGACCCGTCGCTCTTCCACGACGACGACGGCAGCACCTGGCTGCTCGCCATGCGCGCGGACTGGCGCCCCGGGCGCGACTCGTTCGGCGGCATCGAGATCCAGCGGTACGACCCGGTGGCCGGGCGGCTCCTCGGCCCGCCCCGGCTGATCTTCGAGGGCACCTCCGCCGGGGTCACCGAGGGGCCGCACCTCTACCGCCGCGACGGCTGGTACTACCTGCTCACCGCGGAGGGCGGCACGAGCTGGGAGCACCAGGCGACGGTGGCCCGCTCCCGGTCGCTGTTCGGCCCGTACCGGCCGGACCCGGGCGGCCCGCTGATCAGCTCGCACGGGCGGCCGGAGCTGCGGCTGCAGAAGGCCGGCCACGGCAGCCTGGTCGAGACCGGCAGTGGCGAGTGGTACCTGGCCCACCTCACCGGCCGCCCCTACACCCCGCTGGGCAACTGTGTGCTGGGCCGGGAGACCGCCCTGCAACCGGTCGAGTGGACCGCCGACGGGTGGCCCCGGGTGCACGGGGGCGTACCGGCCGACGTGGTGGCCGCCCCGGACCTGCCGCCCGCGCCCTGGCCGGCGGAACCGGCGACCGACGACTTCGACGCCCCGGTCCTCGGGCCGGCCTGGTCGACGCTGCGCCGCCCGGCCGGCCCGGACTGGGTCGACCTCGCCGCCCGCCCGTCGTACCTGCGGATCGTCGGTGGCCAGTCCCCGGTCGGGCGGCACCGGCCCAGCCTGGTCGCCCGCCGGGTCACCGACCCGCGCTGCGCCCTGTCCACGGTGATGGAGTTCCGGCCGGAGACCTTCCGCCAGCTCGCCGGGATCGCCGGCTACTACAACAGCCGCAACTGGCACTACGCCTACGTGAGTGTGGACGACGCGGGGGAGCGGGTGCTGGCGGTGCTCAGCTGCGACTCCGGCCGGCGCACCGCGTACCCGGAGGCGACCGTGCGGCTGGGGCGGCGCGAACGGATCGGGCTGCGGGTCGTCTTCGACGGGCCGGCCCTGCGGTTCTGCTACGACCTCGGCGACGGCTGGCAACCCCTGTCGCCGGTCCTCGACGCCACCATCCTCTCCGACGAGCACGCCGCCCGCGCGGTCGACGGCGAGCCGACCGGCTGGGGCTTCACCGGCGCGTTCGCCGGCCTCTGGGTGCAGGACATCGGCGCCGACGGCGGGTACGCCGACTTCGACTCGGCGACCTGGCACACCGGCGCCGCCGCCGACTGACCGGCGGGTGCGCGCCACCGGGACACCCGGTCGGCGCGCCGGGTGCGGGCCGGCGCGCCGACCGGGGCGGAAGGCCCGGCGGAGACTGCGGGCACCCGCGCCGTGGGGCCGAGCGGCTCAGCCGGTGTGCGCGGCGGCTCAGCTGGCGTGCCCGGCGGCCGGCTCAGCCGACGGGCACGGTCGCGGTGACGGTGGCCTGGTCGATGTCGCTGGTCCGGGCGGTGAACCGCAGCGTCCACTCGCCCCGGACCGGGAAGGTGATCTCCGCGCTGGCGTGGTGCGCTTCCGGCGTGTCGACCGGCACCCGGACCGGTTCCACGCCGGCCGCCGGCAGGGCAAGGCTGACCGTCCACTCGACCACCGGCAGCGCCTGCCCCTGCGGGGTGTAGACGTACGCGTGCAGGGAGTTCGGCACGCCGACCCGCACCGGGTAGACGTCGAACTGCAAGGTGTAGAGGCCGCTGGTCAGCGTCTGGGCCACCCCCTCCCGGCTGGCCCGGGCGGCCTCCGTGTCGGCGGTGCGGCCCGGCGGCGTCTGCACCAGCACGGCGCTGAGGGCCAGCACCAGCGCGGTCGCGGCCAGCTCGACCCCGGCCGCCCGGGTGACCCGGCCCGCCCGCCCCGCCGCGAGCCCCCGGCGCACCAGGCGGCGCTGCCCGGCGGCGACCGCCAGCACCGCACCGAGCAGGGCGGCCTTGCCGCACAGCAGCCGCCCGTACGTCGTGTCGAGCAGCGCGGCGGGCCGCCCGAGCTCGAACGCGGCCTGCGCGACGCCACTGGCGACCAGCCAGCACACCGCGAGGGTGGCCAGGCGAGACCAGGCGGGCAGGACGCGGGCACGCACCCGCTCGGGCAGGCCGGGCAGCAGGAACGCCACCAGCGCGAGCAGCCCGCCCAACCAGACCGCCATCCCGGCCAGGTGCACGACGCCGACGGCGACGCTCACCGGCGGCAGCGGGGCGGCCACGGGGTGCCCGGCCAGCGGCCAGGTGCTCAGCGCGGCGACACCGACCACCGCCAGCGCGGCTCGTCGCCGGCGGCCCGACCGGCCGGCCACGACGGCGGGCAGCAGCGCCGCGGCCACGCCGACCAGGGCCAGCCGGGCCCCCAGCACCGCGCCGACGTCGCTGGCGCCCACCGCCCGCAGGTCGGCCGGGGACAGCTCACCCACCGGCGCTCCCACCATGTCCGCCGCCTGTCCCACCCACTGCCCGACGGTGGCCGCGACGATCAGGCCGAGCCCGGCGCAGGCGGCGACCACGGCCGGGCGGCGCGACCGTCGGCGGGGCCACATCCCGACCGCCAGCGGCACCGGGCCGACGGCCAGGACCAGCCCCAGATAGCCGACGTACCGGGCGGCCGGCGCCAGCGCGCCGCTCTGCCGGGTGTCCCCGTCCGGCGGCGGGGGCGCCGCCGAGGGGGCGCCGGCGGAATAGGTGAAGCTGCCGGCCACCGGGTGGCTGTCGGCCGAGATCACCCGGTAGCTCACCAGGTAGGTGCCGAGCGGCCGCTCGGGCACCCGCACCGGGATGCGCAGGGTGCCGCCGCGCACCACGGGCTCGCCCGTGTGGACCTTGCGCCCGTCGGGACCGAGGACCTGCACCCGCCCGGCGACCGGGGACACCGGCTCGCTGAAGGTCACCACCACCTCCCGGGGCGGATAGCCGACCACCGCGTCGCGTACCGGGCTGGTGGCGACCAGCACGGCGTGGGCGGCGGCGGGGCTGGGCGGCGCCAGCGGTACGGACAGCAGGGCGAGCAGCAGCCCCAGCAGCGCGGCGGTTCGGGTACGCACGACCAGTGGTTCGGATCGGACGGCCGTACGGTTCAACGCGGACGGGTCCCGGATCACCCGTGGGCACCGGCCGGCCGGCTCAGCCGGTGCCGCAGGGCGAGTTGCAGGGTGAGCCGGGCGTCCGGGTCGTCCAGCGCCGGGCCGAACAGCTCCCGCAGCCGGCGCATCCGGTAGCGGACGGTCTGCGGGTGGGTGTGCAGCTCCTCGGCGACGGCGACCACCTGCCCCTGCCGCCGCAGCCAGCTGTGCAGCGTCTCGGCCAGCGCGTGCCGGGCGGCCGGGCGGACGCCGTCCAGCGCGGCGAGCGCGGTGCCGGCCAGCCGGTCGGCGACGCCGGGTTCCCACGCCGTGAGCAGGGTGAGCAGGTGCCCGTCGCAGCTCAGCAACCCGTCGGGCAGCACGCCCTCGTGCTGCAGGGCCAGCGCGCGCCGGGAGAGCCGGTAGGAGAGCCGGGCCTGCCCCGACTCGACGGTCGGGCCGAGCGCCGCCCGCCGACCCGCCAGCGCGTGGCGGGCGCGGGCCAGCCGCCCGGGCGTACCCGGGTCGGGCAGCACGACCCGTACCGCGTCGTCGATGACGGTGGCGATCGCCCCGCCGCCGGTGGACCGGGCCAGGTGCTCGGCGTCGGTGCCGTCGACGCTGACCACGGCGACGGTCCGGGGCAGCGGCCAGCGGGCGGCGTTGGCGGCGGCGTGCAGCGCGCTCTCGGCCGGGGGCTCGGGCTGGACGAGCAGGGTGATCAGCCGCCGTCGGGTGGTCGCCCAGTCCCGCGCGGCGTCGCGCTGCTCGTCGAGGAACCCTTCCGCGGCCGCGCCGGCGAGGGCGTCGGCGAAACCGAAGAGCGCCCCGGCGACGACGTACAGGTCGGCCGGCGCCGGGCCGGTCGGGCCGGCGTTCTCCACGACGAAGGCCCAGATGTCCCGGGCGCCCAGGGTGAGCACCGTACGCAGCGCGTCGACCCGGTGGCCCTCCCGGTACTCGGTGCGGCCGAGGGTGTGGAAGACGGCCCGGGTGGCGGCGAGGTCGCGGCCGGGGTCGGCGACCGCCTCGACGAACGCGTCGACGGCGGTCTCCACGCCGAGGGTGAGGCCCTGCCCCTGCCCGCCGGTGAGCGACCGGCCCTGCGCCCGCATGGCGGCGCGGACGGTGCCGAGGATCCGCCGGCGCAGGGGTGGCCGCAGCGCGCGGAGATGCTCGCCGACCGCCGGCGGGAGGGCGGCGAGGCCCGGCTCGATGTCGATCAGTGCGTCGGACACGCCACCGCCCCTTTTCTTGTCATCCAGGTGACAAAAACTACTCCGGATCTTGCGCGTGCGCCCCCACCGCCTTGGCACCCCCGTACGTAGCGTCGGGGGCATGGATACGGATGTCATCGTCATCGGCGCCGGACTGGCCGGTCTGGTCGCCGCCGCCGAGGCCGCCGACGCGGGGCGGCGGGTGCTGCTGCTCGACCAGGAGCCGGCGCAGAACCTCGGCGGGCAGGCGTTCTGGTCGTTCGGCGGCCTCTTCCTCGTCGACTCGCCGGAGCAGCGGCGGATGGGCATCCGCGACTCGGTCGAGCTGGCCTGGCAGGACTGGACCGGCAGCGCGGCCTTCGACCGGCCGGAGGACCACTGGCCCCGCCGGTGGGCCGAGGCGTACGTGCACTTCGCCGCCGGTGAGAAGCGGGCCTGGCTGCGGGGGATGGGGCACCGGGTCTTCCCGGTGGTCAGCTGGGCCGAGCGGGGCGGGGGAGCGGCCCACGGCCACGGCAACTCCGTACCCCGGTTCCACGTCACCTGGGGCACCGGCCCGGGGCTGGTCGAGCCGTTCGCCCGGCGGGTTCAGCAGGCCGTCGACGACGGCCGGGTGCGGTTGCTGTTCCGGCACCGGGTCGACGAACTCGTCACCGCCGGCGGCGTGGTCACCGGGGTACGCGGGACGGTCCTTGAACCCGACGACGCGCCCCGGGGGCAGAGCACCTCCCGGGTGGCCGTCGGCGACTTCTCCTACGGCGCGCAGGCGGTGATCATCACCTCGGGCGGCATCGGTGGCAACCACGACCTGGTCCGGCGGGCCTGGCCGGCGCGGCTCGGTACGCCCCCGGCCCGGATGGTCGCCGGGGTGCCCGCCCACGTCGACGGCCGGATGCTGGCCATCACCGAGGCCGCCGGCGGGCAGGTCATCAACCCGGACCGGATGTGGCACTACACCGAGGGCCTGCGCAACTGGGACCCGGTCTGGCCGGGCCACGGCATCCGGATCCTGCCCGGACCGTCGTCGCTCTGGCTCGACGCGACCGGCCGGCGCCTGCCCGCGCCGCTCTTCCCCGGCTTCGACACCCTGGCCACCCTAAAGCACCTGCGCGGCACCGGGCACGACTACAGCTGGTTCCTGCTCACCCAGAAGATCATCGAGAAGGAGTTCGCGCTGTCGGGCTCCGAGCAGAACCCGGACCTCACCAACCGCAGCGTCCGGCAGGTCCTGCAACGGGTCCGTCCCGGCGCGCCCGGCCCGGTCGAGGCGTTCAAGCGCCACGGCGCCGACTTCGTCGTCGCGGACACCCTGGAGCAGCTGGTCGACGGGATGAACGCGCTGGCGGCCGAGACCGGCGGCCCGCAGCTCGACGTCGCGCCGCTGCGCCGCCTGGTCGAGGCGCGCGACCGCGACATCGACCACCCGTTCGGCAAGGACGCCCAGCTGCACGCCGTCCGGGGCGCCCGCCGGTACCGGGGCGACCGGCTGATCCGGGTCGCCACGCCGCACCGCCTGCTCGACCCGGCGGCCGGCCCGCTGATCGCCGTCCAGCTGCACGTGCTGACCCGCAAGACGCTGGGCGGGCTGCACACCGACCTCTCCGGCCGGGTGCTGCGCCCGGACGGCGAGCCGCTGGGCGGCGTGTACGCCGCCGGCGAGGTCGCCGGGTTCGGCGGCGGCGGCATGCACGGCTACAACGCCCTGGAGGGCACCTTCCTCGGCGGCTGCCTCTTCTCCGGGCGGACGGCCGGGCGGGCCGCCGCGGCGGCCGTCGCCTGATCCGCCGACGACGGCGCCCCGTCCCGGTGCGGGGACGGGGCGCCGTGCGGTGCGCTGGTCAGCTGGTGGGGAAATTGTCCGGGGTACGGATGCGCTCGCGCATGAAGACGCCGGACTCGGTGAGCACGCCGGTGCCCGCGTACGTGCTGCCGGAGCAGGTGCCGGGTCGGAAGGCGGCGCTGCCCTCGTCGGCGTCGGAGTACGTCCAGTTGGCGTAGCTGATCTTCAGCCGGTCGAGCAGGTTCAGCCAGGCCGTGCTGCTGGCCGCGTCGACGGCGCCGCCACCGGTGTAGGTGACCGTGCCGAACTCGGTGACGAACAGCGGCAGCCGAGCGGCGGCCCGCTCGACCTCGGCCCGGTAGTTGTCCTTGTGCGAGGCGGCGTAGAAGTGGAACGCGTACATGATGTTGCCGGCGTTGACCGGGTTGTTGACCACCTCGGTGGAGTTACCGCCCTCGGAGACGCCCAGCGAGGACCAGGCCCGGGTGCCGACGACGACGACCGCGTCCGGGTCGTTGGCGCGGATGACCGGGATGACCTGCTCGGCGTAGTTCTTGATGGTCTGCCAGCTCACCCCGTTGGGCTCGTTGGTGATCTCGTAGATCACGTTGTTCCGGTTCGCGTTGCGCGCCGAGACGGCGGCGAAGAAGGTCTTCGCCCGCTCCAGGTTGTACATCGGGTCGCCCGGCGTCAGCGTGTGGAAGTCGATCAGCGCGTACATGCCCCGCTCACCGGCCTCGTCGACGAGCGTGTTGACCCGGTCGGTGAAGGCGCCGGGGTTGGTCTCGTAGCCGCCCTCCTGCACGTACATCGAGATCCGCAGCAGGTCGGCGCGCCAGTCGGTGGCGAGCGCGTCCAGCGACGCGTCGTTGTAGCACCGGGCGAACCACTGCAGGCCGTGCGTGCTCATGCCCCGCAGCTGGATCGGCCTGCCGTACTGGTTGCACAGGTTCACCCCGCAGACCCGGAGCTGCCCGTTGACCGCCACCGGCGTCTGGCCGGTCGGCGGCGGTGTGGTGGGCGGCGGCGTGGTCGGCGGGGGTGTGGTGGGTGGCGGGGTGGTGGGGGTCGTGGTGCCGGTGCAGGCCGTGCCGTTGAGGGTGAACGACGTGGGCGCCGGGTTGCTGCCGGTCCAGGTGCCGTTGAAGCCGATGGTGGTGGACGCTCCGGTGGCCAGGGCGCCGTTCCAGCTCAGGCTCTGGGCGGTGACGGCCTGGCCGCTCTGCTGGTAGGTCGCCGACCAGCCCTGGCCCACTCGCTGGCCCGCGTCGGGGAAGCTGAAGCCGAGGGTCCAGCCGTTGAGCGCGTCCCCGAGGTTCTTGACCGTGATGTTGGCGGTGAACCCGCCGGGCCAGGAGTTGGTCGTGTAGGTGACGGCGCAGCCGGGCGCCGCCATCGCGTTGGCGACCGGCAGGAGCGCCGACGCGCCGATGGTCAGTGCGGCCGCGGCACCGGCGGCGAGCAGGTGCCGCCGCGTCGGACGGGGGATCTTCTGCATGGGACCGTCTCAATCTGTGCGGGGGTCGGGTGCGAGGTGGTGCGGCCCGGGCCGGTGCCTGGACCGGGTGGCGGTGGTGCCCACACACCGCACCCACCGGTCCGGGCGGTGCCCGGTGTCGCCTCGATGCCCGGACGAGACTCGGGAGCGCTCCCATGGCAGCCTAGAGGGGTTGCTGACCTCCTCGCAACATGTCGATGTGTCGAAGTCCGCGCGGCGCGACGGTCAACGCCGACCGGCCCCGCACCCCGGTGACCCGGGGGCGGGGCCGGTCGGCGGACGTCAGCGGCCCTGCAGGGTCCGGACGTTGTCCCCGAAGGTCCAGCCCTTCGCGCCGTCCCAGTTCAACGACCAGGTCATCAGGCCCTTCAGCCCGCCCCGGTAGGTGTTCCACGCCTGCGCCACCGACGCCGGCGGCAGGTGACCGCCGCCGGCGCCGGGCTGCGCCGGCAGACCGGGGACCTGCTTGTCGTACGGGACGCGAATGGTGGTGCCCTGCACGACCAGTCCGGCGTGGAGGCAGTCCGTCTGCGCGGTGAAGCCCTGCACCGTGCCGGCCGAGTAGGAGTCGCCGGAGCAGCCGTACATGCTGCCGTTGTAGTACTGCATGTTCAGCCACCAGAGTCGGCCGTTGTCGGCGTACCGCTTGATGATGGGCAGGTACGCGCCCCAGATGGAGCCGTAGGTGACGCTGCCGCCGGTGACGTACGCGGTCTCCGGGGCCATGGTGAGGCCGAAGCCCGCCGGCATCTGGGCGAGCACCCCGTCGATGATCCGGATCAGGTTCGCCTGGGAGGTGGAGAGGCGGTTGATGTCACCGCTGCCGGTCAGCCCGGTCTCGATGTCGATGTCGATGCCGTCGAAGTTGTACCTCTTCAGGATCGGCACCACGGTGGCGACGAACCGGTCGGCGACCGCCGTCGAGCTGAGGTCGATGCCGGCGGTGGCGCCGCCGATCGACAGCAGGACGGTCAGGCCGGCCGCCTTCGCCTGGCACATCTCGGCGGGGGTGGGGACCTTGACGGTGACGTCCATGCCGTCCTCCCAGAGCACCCAGCCGTCGGAGCGGATCACCGGGAAGGCGGCGTTGATCACGTTGTAGCCGTGCGCGGGGATCCTCGGGTCGGTGATCGGGATCCAGCCCAGCGGCGGGTGGACGCCGTTCACGGCGCCGTCCCAGTTCTCCCAGTAGCCCTGGAGCACCTTGCCCGCCGGGCGGGGCTTGAGGGCGCAGGTCGGCGTGCCGGGCGGGGGAGTGACGGTCGGCGACGGCGTGGGCGACGGCGTGGGCGACGGCGTGGGCGACGGCGTGGGCGTGGGCGACGACGTGGGTGAGGGTGGCGGGGAGGGCGTGCCGGTGCCGTCGCAGGCGCCCAGGTCCGTCCAGAGCGAGGGCGTGGCGGCCGGGCTCCAGCCGGCGCCCGCCGGTGGCGTGTGGGTCACCAGGGCCTGGTAGCGCCGGCCCGCGTAGCTGACCTGGCTGCCCGCCGGGTAGCTGGTGCCCTCGGCCCAGGCCGGCGCGGTGCAGGCGGCCGCGGCGACGTCGGTGGCGGCCTCCGCGAACCCCTGCATCGTCGGCAGGGCGGTGGCGGTCGCGGCCAGCGCCACGCCGACGGCCAGGGCGGTGAGTCGGGGTCGAAGTCGCATGACATGCCTCCTCGTCGATGCGCGGGAGGCTATCAGTAAACTTTGTTAAATGTAAATGTGTCGTTGAGGCCGGCCCCCAGGGTGGGCGGCCGGCGACGCGGCCCGGGGGAGCGGGCCCGCCGCCGGCCGTGCTCAGCGCCCGCCGGAGCGCCGCCGCCGGGCCCGCTCGTAGTCCTGGAAGCGGGCCTTGGCGATCACTGACCGGTCCGCGCCGCGCAGCACCAGCCCCTCCGACCGGCCGGGTACGCCGTCCAGCGCCACCAGCGTGTGCGGCAGGTGGTCGGTGAGGAACGCGTACGTCTTGTCCAGGTCACGAGGCAGCTCGGCGGCGTCCACCGTCGCCAGCCGGGGAACCGTGTCCACGCCGTACGCCTGCGCCCGGGCGAGGAGTTCCCGCTCGTCGAGCCAGCGCTGGCCGCCACCGTCGCGCCAGGCGGCGAGCTGCTCCGGCGACCGGCCCAGCAGGTCGGCGTACCCGTCGAACTCGGCGATGTCGAAGAGCCGGTAGCCGATCCGGCGATCGTCGGTGTAGTGCTTGGACGCGCCGGTCACCTTGCCGCCGTACACCTCCAGGTAGCAGACGGTGAACCGGTCGGCGGCGGTGGCGCGCAGCCGCTCGGCCAGCCCGCGCAGCGCGTCGACGATGCCCAGCGCCGGGTTGGCGATCAGGTCGCCGTGAGCGTGCAGCAGCTCCTCACGGCTGCCGATCAGGTACCGCCCGTCCGGGGTAAGGATGATCCGGCTGTTCGTGCCGTCCACCTTCTCGGTCAGCGTCACCGGCCCGGTGAACTCCACGGTCTCCTCGCGCAGGCCCCCGTCGCGCGGGTCGAGCGAGTGGTAGGTCGGGATCGACGGGTACTTGGTCATCGAGTTGACCGCGCGCAGGTCGACGGTCCGGAGGTCGAAGCTCGGCACTGGCGTTCCTCCCCGTGGCGTCCGCCGGTCCTCGGCGGCGGGCCGCAGCGTATCGGGACCCGCTCCGGCGGCGCCCGCCCTTTTCCGCCCCGCCGGGGCGCATCGTGTCCGCGCCGCCGGACCGTGCGGGGGTGAGCCCCGCCACCTCGGTCGCGCGCCGCGTGCCGTGGACGCGCCGTCTCGGTCTACCGTCGTCCGGGCCCGCCGCCCGCCCAAGCGGGGCGGCGGCGTGCCGCCGAGCACTGTCGATCCCGCGAAAGACGGTCACATGCGCGCCACCGTGATCCACGGCCCGAACGACATCCGCGTCGAGGAGGTGCCCGACGCCGCCGTGCGCCACCGGACCGATGCGGTCGTCCGGGTGGTCACCGCCTGCATCTGCGGCAGCGACCTGTGGGCGTACCGGGGCGTCGCCAACCGCCAGCCCGGGCAGCGCATCGGCCACGAGTTCCTGGGCGTCGTGGAGGCCACCGGCGCGGAGGTGACCTCGGTGCGGGCCGGCGACCTGGTGGTGGCCCCGTTCGTCTGGTCCGACGGTGTCTGCGACTTCTGCCGCGAGGGCCTGCACACCTCCTGCCCGCACGGCGGGTTCTGGGGCGAGCCCGGCTCCGACGGCGGGCAGGGCGAGGCCGTCCGCGTCCCGTACGCCGACGGCACCCTGGTGCGGCTCCCCGCCGAGGCCGCCGGCGACGACCGGCTGCTCGCCGCGCTGCTGGCGCTCTCGGACGTGATGTCCACCGGCCACCACGCGGCCCTCGCCGCCCGGGTCCGTCCCGGCGCCACCGTCGCCGTGGTCGGCGACGGCGCGGTGGGGCTCTGCGGCGTGCTGGCCGCCCGGCGGCTCGGCGCCGAGCAGATCATCGCGCTGGGCCGGCACACAGCCCGCACCGACATCGCCCGGGCCTTCGGCGCCACCGACGTGGTCGCCGAGCGCGGCGACGCCGCGGTGGCCGCGGTCCGGGAGCTCACCAAGGGCCAGGGCGCGCACGCCGTGCTGGAGGCGGTCGGCACCGAGGAGTCCATGCGTACGGCGATCTCGATCGCCCGCGACGGCGGCGCGGTCGGCTACGTCGGGGTGCCGCACGGCGGCAGCGCCGGGGTGGAGATCGGCCAGATGTTCAACCGCAACGTCGCCCTGGGCGGCGGGGTCGCCCCGGCCCGCGCGTACATCCCGGAACTGCTCGCCGACGTGCTCGACGGCACCATCGACCCGTCCCCGGTCTTCGACCGGACCGTCACCCTCGACGGGGTGCCCGACGGGTACCGCGCGATGGACGAGCGCACCGCGCTCAAGGTCCGCATCAGCTTCTGACCCGCCGCCACGGACGGTGACGACGCCGCCCCTGGTGGGCGGCGTCCGCCGTACCGTACGGTGCTCGCCGTGACCGTAGACGATCACTCCTCGACCGGCCCCGTGGCCGTACTCGCCAACCCCACCGCGGGCCGGGGGCGACACCGTGACCTGCTGGCCGCAGTGCTGCAGCGACTGGCCGCCGGCGGCCGCCCGGTCGAGCTGCTGACGGCCCATGACCCGGACGAGGCGGAGGCGGCCTGTCGCGCCGCGGTCGCCGGTGGTGCGGGCGCGTTGGTCACGGTCGGCGGTGACGGCACCGTCCACCGGGCGGTGCAGGCGGTCGCCGGTACGGCGGTGCCGTTCGGGCCGATCCCGGCCGGCACCGGCAACGACTTCGCGGTCGACACCGGCTTCCCGGCCGACCCGCTGGCCGCCGCCGACGTGGTCGCCGCCGCGCTGCGCGAGGGCCGCAGCCGCCCGGTCGACCTGGCCCGGATGACCGGGGCGGACGGCGGCGACCGCTGGTACGGGGCGGTGCTCGCGGCGGGCTTCGACGCGATCGTCAACGAGCGGGCCAACCGGATGCGCTGGCCGCGCGGCCCCCGCCGGTACGACCTGGCGATCCTGGTGGAGCTGGCCCGGCTGCGCCCGCGCCGCTACACGCTGCGCCTCGACGGTGAGGCGCACGAGCTGGACGCGGTGCTGGTGGCGGTCGGCAACTGCCGCAGCTACGGCGGCGGGATGCGGATCTGCCCCGACGCCGACCCCACCGACGGGCTGCTGGACGTGGTGGTCGGCGGGCGGTTCGACCGGCGCACCCTGATGCGGGTCAAGCCCCGCATCTACCAGGGCACCCACGTGACGCACCCGCTGGTGCGCAGCTACCGGGCGCGGACGGTGGAGCTGGCCGCCGAGGGGATCACCACGTACGCCGACGGGGAACGCTCGCTCGACCTGCCGGTGCGGATCACCGCCGTGCCGGCGGCGGTGCGGCTGCTGCGCTGAGCGGGCCGTCCGGTCCCTCGGCGACCGGGCCGGCCGGTGCGGCATCGGGGTGCTCCGGTCGTCCGGCGGTGCGTGGCGTACCGGCCCGCACGGCGCCGATGCTGGCGGCGACCACCAGGGCGATGGCGAGCACCTCCGTCAGCTGCAGGTCCTGCCCGAGGACCAGCCAGCCGGCGAGCGCGGCGAGCGCCGGGCCGAGGCTCATCAGCACCGCGAAGGTCGAGGTGGCCAGCCGGCGCAGCGCCAGCAGTTCGAGGGTGTAGGGCAGCACCGAGGCGAGCAGCGCCAGGCCGGCGCCGAGCGCCAGCACGGCCGGGTGCCACAGCCGCGTCCCGGCGTCGGCCAGCCCGAACGGCAGGGTGAGCAGGGCCGCCACCGTCATGGCCAGGGCCAGCCCGTCGGCCCGGGGGAACCGGCCGCCGACCCGGGCCGAGCAGACGATGTACGCCGCCCAGAGCGCCCCCGCGCCCAGCGCCAGGGCGGCGCCGACCGGGTTCAGCCGGTCGAACCCGCCCTGGCCGAGCAGCGCCACCCCGGCCAGCGCCAGACCGGCCCAGCACCACGCGGTCCACCGGTGGGCGGTCAGCACCGACAGCGCGAGCGGCCCGAGCACCTCCAGGGTCACCGCCGGCCCCAGCGGGATCCGCTCGATGGCCTGGTAGAAGACCGAGTTCATGCCGGCCAGGGCCAGCCCGAACAGGACCACCGACGCCCAGTCGCCCCGGCCGTACCCCCGCAGCCGGGGCCGGCACGCCAGCAGCATGAGCAGCGCCCCGATGGCCAGCCGCAGCGTGACCGTGCCGGCCACCCCGGCCCGCGGGAAGAGCAGCGCGGCGACCGCCGAGCCGAAGTGCACCGAGAGCGCGCCGCCGAGCACCAGCCCGACCGCCCCCACCTGGCCGGTTCCCCAGCGTCGCAGCATGCTGGCCGAGGTCGACGGGCGGGCGTGGGAGTCCATTCCCGCGACGCTAGTGCGCCCACCGGGCCGGCCCGCAGCCGGTGGCCCGCCACGTGCAGGCCCACACACCAGCCACGGCGCTCACCGCCGCCGGGCCGGCTCGCCACCGCGCCGACCTGGCGGTCTCCCGCCCTTTCGGACACCGCCGTGCCGCCAGAGCGGTGGATCCTGCCCGCGGTCGACGCTGACCCGGCGGTCGCCCGCGCGCCTGGATCCCGCCACGCCGCCGGGACGGAGGGGTCAGGCGTGCCGGTCGGCGCCGGCGAGCCGGTCCAGCCACTCGGCCAGCAGCGCCCGCTCGGCCGGGGTGAGGTCGCCGGCCAGTTGCGGCAGCGCCGCCCGCAGCGCGACGGCGTGGCGCACCGGCCGGTCGGGTGGGCGGACGGCGCGGGCGGCGGGGCTGTCCGCGCAGATCGCGGTGACGACCGCCTCCCGGGTACCGATCGACAGGCTCGGGTCGCCGCCCTGGATCAGGGTGAGGGTGACGCCGCAGCTGGCCGCGTGGACCATCTCGGCCGCCCGGTCCACGTCGACGCGCAGCCGCCCCGCCTCGGCCACCCGCACGACGAGCTGGCGGAAGATGTCGGCGGCCACCCGGGCGGCGGTGGGGCGCGCGCCGGGGCGCGGGTCGCCGTACATCAGGGTGTGGAACGCGGGGTTGGCGACGCCGAATGCGACGTGCATGTCCCAGCCCCGGCGCAGGTCGTCCACCGGGTCGTCGGCGGGCTCGCGGGCGGCCTGCGCGTGCAGGTGCGCGGCGAAGCCGTAGCTGGCGGCGGCGTCGAGCAGGCCGCGCAGGTCGCCGAACTGGCGGTAGATGGTGGGGGCCTGCACCCCGGCGGCGCGGCTCACCGCGCGGGTGGAGACCGCCGCCCGGCCGCCCTCGGCGAGCAGTGCGGCGGCGGCCCGCACGATCCGGTCCCGGGCCGACGTCTCGGTCACGATAGCGACGATAACCCCTCGGTGTTAGCGGCTGGTGCTAACGCGAGTATCAAGATCTCGTTAGCGCTGATATTCGCCGCAGGTCAGTCGCGCAGCGCCAGATCGAGCACGGCGCCGAGGCCGTTGTCACGGCTCGGCTCGGCGGCGGGCAGCACCAGCACCGCACAGCCCGCGTTCACCGCGCCGGCGTCGGCGGGGGTGTCGCCCACCATCAGGGTGCGCTCCGGGTCCACGCCGAGCATCCCGCACGCGCGCAGGAAGATCCCCGGGTCCGGCTTGCAGCGCCCCACCTCGTACGACAGGGCGTACGCGTCGACCAGCCCGTCCAGGCCCCAGGCGGCGAAGATCGGCCGGATGTCGAAGCCGATGTTGCTGACCACCGCCACCTTCACCCCCGCCTTGCGCAGCGCGCCCAGGGTGTCCGCCACCCCCGGGTAGAGCACCCAGCCGTCCGGGACCAGCAGCCGCTCGTAGAGCGCCTCGGCGAACCCCTCGATGCCCGCGTCCACCGTCTCGGCCAAACCCGTGTACGCCCCCCGGTGCGCGTACGGGTAGAGGTCCCGGTCGGCCCAGAGCTCGGCCAGCCGGGGCGGCACCCGCGCCGGCAGCGGCCCGCCCGCCCGGCCCGCGGTGACCAGCCGGTCGGCCAGCGCGGTGGCCCGGATCCGCTCCAGCGTCACCCCGCAGGCGGCGGCCGCGTGCCGGACCCACTCGTGGGCCTCCTCGACCTGGGCCAGGGTGCCGTGGAAGTCGAATAGGACCGCCTCCACGTGACGGCGGGACGGACCCGGGCGGACGGCGTCGTCGGCGCCGCTCGGGACATGGGGTGGTTGGGCATGATCCGGCACGTCGTGCACCCTACCGACCCACTCCGACCGGCCTGGCGGACGGCCTTGGCACGTAGCCGTGCGAGGTACGCACTAATCTTGGAGACATGTCGAGCCCCGCCGAGCGGTACGCCGCGGCGCGCCGCCGGGCCGCGCAGGCCTCTCAGTTCCCGGCGTTGGACGAGTTCGCCCTCGATCTGGGGTTCGATCTCGACGACTTCCAGCGCGAGGCGTGTCAGGCGCTGGAACGGGGAAGCGGCGTACTCGTCTGCGCTCCCACCGGCGCCGGCAAGACCGTGGTCGGCGAGTTCGCCGTACACCTGGCCCTGACGGGGACGCCCGCGCGGCCGGCGGCGGCCGACGGTGAACCGGAGGCGCCCGCCCGGCGCAAGTGCTTCTACACCACGCCGATCAAGGCACTGTCCAACCAGAAGTACCACGACCTGGTGGACCGCTACGGCGCCGAGCAGGTCGGCCTGCTCACCGGCGACAACGCGATCAACGGCGACGCGCCCGTGGTGGTGATGACCACCGAGGTGCTGCGCAACATGCTCTACGCCGGCTCGGCCACCCTCGAGGGCCTGGCCTACGTGGTGATGGACGAGGTGCACTACCTCGCCGACCGGTTCCGCGGCGGGGTCTGGGAAGAGGTGATCATCCACCTGCCCGCCTCGGTCACCCTGGTCTCGCTGTCGGCCACCGTCTCCAACGCCGAGGAGTTCGCCGACTGGCTGGTCACCGTGCGCGGCGAGACCGCGGTGGTGGTCAGCGAACACCGGCCGGTGCCGCTCTGGCAGCACATGCTGGTCGGCAAGCGGATGTTCGACCTGTTCCACGACGCCGACGCCGCCCGCAAGCACGACGTGCACCCGGAACTGCTGCGCTACACCCGCGACACGGTGCGCCGGCTGGAGCTGGGCGAGGGACGCAGCGCCGGCCCCGGCGCCGGCCGGCGCGGCCCCCGCTGGCGCGGCCCGATGCGCCCGGACATCGTCGACCGGCTCGACCGGGAGGGACTGCTTCCGGCGATCCTGTTCATCTTCAGCCGCGCCGGCTGCGCCGCCGCCGTGCAGCAGTGCCTCGCCGCCGGGCTGCGCCTCACCTCGCCCGAGGAACGCGCCGAGATCCGCCGGGTGGTCGAGTCCCGGGTCACCGCCATCCCCGGCGAGGACCTGACCGTGCTGGGCTACTGGGAGTGGCTCGACGGGCTGGAGCGCGGCCTGGCCGCGCACCACGCCGGCATGCTGCCGGTGTTCAAGGAGGTCGTCGAGGAGCTGTTCGTCCGCGGCCTGGTCAAGGCCGTGTTCGCCACCGAGACCCTCGCGCTGGGCATCAACATGCCGGCCCGCTGCGTGGTGCTGGAACGGCTGGTCAAGTTCAACGGCGAGGCGCACGTCGACCTGACGCCGGGGGAGTACACCCAGCTCACCGGCCGGGCCGGCCGGCGCGGCATCGACGTCGAGGGGCACGCCGTCGTGGTCTGGTCCCCGGAGACCGACCCGCGGCACGTCGCCGGCCTCGCCTCCACCCGCACCTACCCGCTGCGCTCCAGCTTCCGGCCGTCGTACAACATGGCGGTCAACCTGGTCGGCACGGTCGGCGCGGAGCCCGCCCGGGCGCTGCTGGAGTCGTCGTTCGCGCAGTTCCAGGCGGACCGGTCGGTGGTCGGCCTGGCCCGCCAGGTGCAGCGCAACACCGAGACCATCGAGGCGTACGGCGTGGAGGCCGCCTGCCACCACGGCGACTTCGACGAGTACTTCGGGCTGCGGGTGGCGATCGCCGACCGCGAGCGGGCCATCGCCCGGCAGGGGCAGACCCAGCGCAAGGCGGCGGCGGTGGAGTCGCTGGAGCGGCTGCGGGTCGGCGACGTGATCCGGGTGCCGTCGGGGCGGCGGGCCGGGCTCGCGGTCGTCCTCGACCCGGCCACCGGGGGCTTCGGCGAGCCGCGCCCGCTGGTGCTCACCCAGGACCGCTGGGCCGGGCGGGTCAGCCCCGGCGACTTCACCACCCCGGCGGAGGTGCTCGCCCGCATCCGGGTGCCCAAGCACTTCAACCACCGCTCCCCGGCCGCCCGGCGCGACCTCGCCGCCGAGGTCAGCGGCACCGGCCTGGACCGGCACGGCGGTCGCCGCGGCGGCCGGTCCCGGCAGGCCGCCGGCGAGGACCACACGCTCAGCCAGCTCCGCACCGAGCTGCGTCGGCACCCCTGCCACGGCTGCCCGGACCGGGAGGAGCACGCCCGTTGGGCCGAGCGGCGTCGCCGGCTGGAGAAGGACACCGAGGAGCTGCGTCAGCGGGTCGCCGGCCGCACCGGCTCGCTGGCCCGGACGTTCGACCGGATCGTCGCGCTGCTCACCGATCGGGGCTACCTCGCCGCCGACGGTGGGGTCACCGACGCCGGCCGGATGCTCGGCCGGATCTGGACCGAGGCGGACCTGCTGGTCGCCGAGTGCCTGCGCCAGGGTGTCTGGGACGGGCTCTCCCCGGCCGAGCTGGCCGCCGCCGTCTCGGTGGTGGTCTTCGAGGCCCGCCGCGACGTCGACGAGCGGGCCTCGCTGCCGCGCGGTCCGGTCGCCGACGCGGTCGACGAGACGCTCAAGCTGTGGGGGGAGATCGAGGCCGACGAGGCCGACCGCGGTCTCACCGTCACCCGCGAGCCGGACCTCGGCTTCGCCTGGCCGATCTACCGCTGGGCCCGGGGCGAGGCCCTGGCCAAGGTGCTGGCCAGCGGCCACGAGATCGACGGGGAGATGCCGGCGGGCGACTTCGTGCGCTGGTCCCGGCAGGTCGTCGACCTGCTCGGGCAACTCGCCGACTCCGGGGGCGCCTCGGCCGACCTGCGCTCCACCGCACGGCAGGCGATCGCCGCCGTCAACCGGGGCGTGCTGGCGTACCACTTCTCGACCTGAGCCCCCGCGTCGTCGGTCCCGGCCCGCGCCGCCGCCCGCCCCGGGCCGGTGGTCAGGGCCGGTCGGCGAGGGCGTCGACCAGCCGCCGGCACGAGCCGGCCAGGTTCCACCGCTGCGCCAGCTCCAGCAGCCGCTCCGGCTGCGCGGGCGCCGTCGGCAACGCGGTGGGCAGCTCGGGCAGCGGGACGTCCCGCGCCACCTCCACCACCTTCGGTGCGACCGCCAGATAGCCGCGCGCCGCGTCCAGCTTGGTCCGCAGGCCGGGCGCGAAGCCGGAGGCGGGGTCGTCCAGCGCGGCCAGGATGCCGGCGAGGCCGCCGTACCGGTCGATCAGCCGGGCGGCGGTCTTCTCGCCCACCCCCGGCACCCCGGGCAGCCCGTCGCTGGGGTCACCGCGCAGCGCCGCGAAGTCGGCGTACCGGTCGGCGGGCACCCCGTAACGGGCGCGGACCGCCGCGTCGTCGCAGTCGTCCAGCTTCGCCACGCCCCGGCCGATGTAGAGCAGGCGTACCCCGCGCACGTCGTCGACGAGCTGGAACAGGTCGCGGTCGCCGGAGACCACCTCCACCGGCGCGTCCTGGGTCACCGACAGCGTGCCCAGCACGTCGTCGGCCTCGTAGCCGGTCGCGCCCACCGCGGTGATGCCGATCGCCTCCAGCACCTGAAGGATCATCGGCACCTGCGGGGAGAGGGTGTCCGGCACCACCTCGCCGCCCTCCGGGGCCACCCGGTGCGCCTTGTACGACGGCAGCAGCTCCACCCGCCAGGCCGGCCGCCAGTCGTGGTCCAGCGCGCAGACCATCCGGTCCGGCCGACGGGTGCGGACCAGTTGGGCGAGCATGTCGAGAAAGCCGCGTACGGCGTTGACCGGCTGGCCGTCCTCGGTCTTCGCGGCCGACTCGGGGATGCCGAAGTAGGCGCGGAAGTAGAGACTCGGCGCGTCGATCAGCAGGATCGGGGGTCGCTGTGTCACGCCCGACAGCCTGTCACAGCACTACGACGGTGTGGGGACGGCGCGTCCCCGCGTCGACCTGGCCGGTTTCCGGCCGGTGCCGGTGCGACGCCCGCCCGGCCTCACCGCTGGTCGTCGTGGCGGTAGAGCGTCTCGCGGCGGGCCGCGTACTGCAGGGCGTAGCTGGCCAGCAGCAGCACGATCGCCAGCACCACCTCGACGCCGGCGAGGACGCCGTCGGCGACGGTGAGGCCGAACGCGAGCAGGGCCAGCCCGATCACGGTGAGGATGGCGGCCGCGAACATCCGGCGACGCCGTGCCGCTGCGCGCTCCTGCGTCACCGTCCCCACCTTCCCATCCGTCACCTCCGCTTCAGGCTATCGGCGGCGACCGGCAGGCGGACCGATATCCGGTGGCGGCCGGGTTCGCACCGGCAGACTGCCGGCATGGCGTTCGTACCCGGCCTGACGCTCTGCCGCAGATTCCACGACGAGGTCCTCGCGCCGCTGCTGGCGCGGCGCTGTCCCGGTCTGGCCTACGCCGCAGGCCTGCTCGACGGCGGCTCGGAACTGCTCGGGCTGGACACGCCCCGCTCCACCGACCACGACTGGGGTCCGCGGGGCCAGCTCTTCGTCGCCGACGCCGCAGACGTCGCGCCGGTCCGCGCCGCGCTGGACGCCGGCCTGCCGGCGCGGTTCCTGGGCTGGCCGACCCGGTTCGCCGGCGGCCCCGACACCCGCCTCGGGGTGGTGGACGCGGCCGGTGACCGACACGGGGTCAGCGTGGACGAACTGGGCGGCTGGCTACGTGGCCGGCTCGGTCTCGACCCGGCCGCCGGGGTCAGCACGGAGGACTGGCTGTCGCTGCCGACCCAGCGACTGGCCGAGCTCACCGGCGGGGCGGTCTTCCATGACGGGCTCGGCGGGGCGCTGCGCGCCGCCCGGACCCGGCTGGCCTGGTACCCGGACGACGTGTGGCGCCACGTGCTAAGCGCCGCCTGGACCCGGATCGGCCAGGGCGAGCATCTGGCCGGACGGTGCGCCGAGGTCGGCGACGAGCTGGGCAGCCGGGTGGTCACCGCCGGGCTGGCCCGCGACCTGATGCGCCTCGGACTGCTGCTGCACCGCCGCTGGCCCCCGTACGACAAGTGGCTCGGCACGCTCTTCGCCCGGCTGCCGCAGGCGCCGCCGGTGGTGGCCGCGCTGACCGATGCCCTGGGACCGGGCGGCTGGACGGCGCGGGAGGCCGGGCTCGGCCGGGCCCTGGAGACCCTCGCCGACTGGACGAACGGCACGGGCCTCGCCGCGCCGGTCGACCCCCGGGTGCGGCCCTTCCACGGCCGCCCGTTCCTGGTGCTGGACGCCGGCCGGTTCGCCACCGCGTTGCGCGCCGCGATCGGTGACCCGGCGCTGCGCGCGCGTCCGCCGGTCGGCGCCGTCGACCAGTACCTGGACAACGTGGACGTGCTCACCCACCCGGAGCGGGTCCGCCGGCTCGCGGCGGCCCTGCCACCGCGCTGAGGCCCGTCACCGGGCGCTGAAGACCTCACGGCGGTCGACGCCGTCCACGCGCAGGTCGGTGAAGTCCCGCAGCCGACGCACGGGCGACAGGAACAGCGCCAGCGGGGCGCACACCGTGGCGGCGGCGAAGACGAACAGGGTGACCCGCGCGCCGAAGAGACCGGCCAGGGCGCCGGCGACCACCCCGCCGACCGGAATGGCGCCCCAGGAGACGAAGCGGACCTTGGCCATCACCCGGGAGAGCAGCTCCGGAGGGCTCGCCGTCTGCCGGTAGGTGCGGGTGGTCACGCTGAGCACCACCACACCGCCGGCGAAGACCACGTTGCCGACGGCGAACGCCAGGTACGCCGGCCAGCCGACGCCGAGGGGCACGACGAACGCGCCGGCGACGGAGATCACGCAAGCGACCAGCACCGCCCGGGCGGTGCCCCACCGGCCGGTGATCCACGGGGTCAGCGCGGCGCCCACCAGCGACCCGACGCCCTCCACGGCGAGCAGCACCCCCACCAGCACGGCCGGGGCGTGCAGCTCCCGGACGAGGTAGAGCGGGTAGACGGCGAACTGCGCCCCGCAGACGAAGTTCACCGCCGTGGCGGCCCACATGGTCGGACCCATGACCCGGTGGCGGGTCACGTACCGCCAGCCCTCGCCGATCATCCGGCGGACCGGGGGCCACCGGTCGGGGGCGTCGGTGCGGCGGGCGGGCAGGGAGCGCAGCAGCGCCGCCGAGACCAGGTAGCTGGCCGCGTCGAGCAGCATCGTCGGCACCGCCCCGAGGGCCTGCACCGCGAGCCCGCCGAGCGCGGGACCGCTGAGCTGGGTGCCGGCGTGGGTGGCGGAGGTGAGGCTGTTGCGGGAGTGCAACTGCTCCCGGCTGACGATGGCCGGCAGGAAGGTGGCGTTGGCGACGTCGAAGAGCACGTTGGCGAAGCTGACCACCAGCGCCACGACGACCAGCTGGGCGACGGTCAGCCACCCCCACCACCAGGCCAGCGGGATGGACGCCACCGCCACGGCGCGGGCCAGGTCGGCGCCGACCTGGGCGCCGCGCAGCGGCAGCCGCTGCACGATGACTCCCGCGGGCAGCCCGATGACGAGCCAGGCGACGTAGTTGGAGGCGGCGACCAGGCCCATCTCGAACGCGCTGGCGTCCAGCACGGTCAGCGCGGTCAGCGGCAGCGCGACCGCGCCGACCGCCGACCCGACCATGCTGGTCGTGCCGGCGGCCCACCAGCGCCAGAACACCCCGGCTCCCTGCTCGACGGTCATCACCGTCAACCCCCGTCCCCGAACCGGTGAGTTCCAATTCGGAACGGACTATAGTCGACGCCGGACCGAACGAGGGGGGTGGCGGATGAGGCGGACCGACCTCGCCGACGCCGACTGCGGCATCGCCCAGGCCCTCGGCGTGCTGGGTGACTGGTGGACCTTCCTGATCGTCCGTGACGTCGCCGGCGGCACCACCCGCTTCGACGCGCTCCAGCGTGAACTCGGCGTCAGCCGCCGGGCCCTGACCGAACGACTCGCCACGCTGGTGGAGCACGGGGTGCTGCGCCGGGAGCCCTACTCGCGCCACCCGCCGCGCTACGACTACCTGCTCACGCCGAAGGGCGAGGGCCTGCTGCCGGTGCTGGTCGCGCTGCAGGACTGGGGCACCCGCCACGTGATGGGCGACGGGGCCCTCACCGCCACCGCCGCCGCCGAATCCGCCGAGGTCCGCCGGGTGCACCAGCTCGCCGGCCGCCGCTTGCCGTCGCTCACCCTGCCCCGGCACGACGACGGCGGGGAGCCGCCGGCCGTCCCGGGCCGCTGGACCGTGCTCTACCTCTTCCCCGGTGCGTTCGCCCCGGGTGGGCAGGGACTTCCGCCGGACTGGGCGGACATCCCCGGCGCCGTCGGGTGCACGCTGGAGGCCCGCACGTACGCCGACCGGCACGACCTCATCCGGGCCGCCGGCGCCGAGGTACGGGGAGTGAGCACCCAGCGTCCCGACCAGTTGCGCGCCTTCGCCGAGTACGCCCGGCTGCCGTACCCGCTCCTCTCCGACCAGGACGGGCGGCTCGCGGCGGGGCTGCTCCTGCCGACGTTCCGGGCCGGCGGGATGGACCGGTTCAAGCGGCTCACCCTGCTGGTCGACCCGGACGCGGTGGTCCGCGCGGTGCAGTTCCCGGTGACCGACCCGGCCGGTTCGGTCACGGAGATGGTGGAGCTGGTCCGGCGGTCCTGCGGCCGCCCGTCGCCGCGCTGACCGTCGAGACCACCACCACCGCGAGCCGGGCCGACCCGCGGCCGTTCGCCGTGGGTCACCCCGTGCCGGACGCCGCCCGGAAGGCCCGTCACGGGCCCGCGCCGTCGGTGCCACGCGGGCGCAGCTCACCCCGGGTCCGGCGCTGCTCAAGGCCCTCGACGACGACCCGGACCTGCGCCGTCTGCCGGTGCTGGCGTACCACGGGCAGCCGTTGGCCGCGAACCAGGAGACCCTGCTCCAGGCCATGGCCAAGGACCGGCCGTTGGAGGTGCTGCGCAGCCTCGATGACCTGCGCGAGCGTATCGCCCTGCACCTGTCGGCGGAGAGCCCCGATCGGGTCGTACCGCTCACGCCCCCGATCGCCGAGCCGGCGCTCGCCGGCGATTCGCTGGTGACGGCGCTCGCCGGGCGCAAGGTCCTGGTCGTCGACGACGACGCCCGCAACGTCTTCGCGCTCACCAACATCCTGGAGCTGCACGGCATCGAGGTCGTCTACGCGGAGAACGGCCGCAAGGGCATCGAGACGCTGATGCGCCACGACGACATCGACCTCGTGCTGATGGACGTGATGATGCCGGAGATGGACGGGTACGCCGCCACGGCGGCGATCCGCGCCATGCCCCGCTACGCCGACCTGCCGATCATCGCCGTCACCGCCAAGGCGATGCACGGCGACCGGGAGAAGAGCATCTCCTCGGGCGCCAGCGACTACGTCACCAAGCCGGTCGACGCCGACGACCTGCTGCACTGCATTCACCGTTGGCTCAACAGCTGACGCGACCGTCCGCCTCCCGGGCCCGTCGCCCGGGAGGCGGACGTTGCCCTGATCGGCCGCTGCGGCCCCGCCACCAGCCCTAGCATCGGGCCCAGCGGCCGGAGGGACGGGTGGTGGTGCCGTGCGGTTCTCGACGCGCGGCCCGGCGGCCCGGGTGGCGCAGGATCATCCGGCCACCACCTTCGAGATCTTCTTCGACCTCGTCTTCGTCTTCGCGCTCACCCGGATCATCGCGTTCATGGGCCAGCCGCCGTCGGCGCAGTCCATGGCGCGGGGACTGCTCCTGCTGGTGCTGCTCTGGTTCTCCTGGTCGTCGTACGCCTGGTTGGGCAACCAGACGCCGGCGGACGTCGGTGCGATCCGGGCCGGCGTCCTGGTCGCCATGGCCGCGCTCTTCGTCGCCGCCCTGGTCATGCCGGAGGCCTGGTCGTCCGGCCGGGGCCTGGACGCGCCGCTGCTGCTGGCGCTGGCCTACCTGCTGCTGCGCGCGGTGCACCTGGCGCTCTACTACTGGTCGGCGGCGGCGACGCCGGGTCTGCGGGCCCGGATCCGGGTCTTCGCGGCGGTCAGTGCCGTCGGCTGGCTGCCGCTCGTGCTCGGCGCGGTGCTCGGCGGGACGGCGCAGACGGTGCTCTGGGTGCTGGCCTTCGCGGTGGAGGTCGGCGGGCAGCGGCTGGCCCACGCCTTCCATGGCGGCTGGCCGTTGCGCAACCCGCGCCACTTCACCGAACGCCACGGCCTGGTGATGATCATCGCGTTGGGCGAGTCGCTGGTCGCGGCCGGTGTCGGCGCCGGGTCGGCCGTGACGCGGCCGCCGGTCCTCGGCGTCGCGCTGATCGGGCTCGCGGTGGCCGCCTGCCTCTGGTGGCTCTACTTCGACCACGTCGCACCCGCCGCCGGGCGGACCCTCGACCTGGCGACGGGGGACCGCCGGGACCGGATCGCCAGCGACGCCTACAGCCTCTCCCACCTGCTGCTGGTCGTCGGCGTCATCTACGTCGCGCTCGGCGTCGAGGAGGTGCTGACCCTCGTCGCCGGCGGACACGGCACGGCCCCGGCCCACGAGTCGATGAGCTGGCCCGGGGCCACCGCCCTGTACGGCGGGGTGGCGCTCTTCCTGGCCGGGCGGCTGCTGTTCCTGTGGTTCTCGGTGCGCACCCGGCGCCGGGCCCAGGTGGCCCTGGTCGGGTTGGTCCTGGTGTTGCTGCCGGTCGGCCGGGCCCTGCCCGGGGCGGCGGCGCTCGGCCTGCTCGCCCTGGTCGTCCTGGTGACCGCCGTCGCCGAGCGGCTGCGCCGCACCGGCTGAGCGCGTCACCGCCCGGATGGGGGCGGGAGTCGCCGCACGCTACCGTCTCTTCGGTGCCCCAGTCGGGGTGACCGACTCCCGGCACCGCCCAAACGACCGTTAAGCTGACGGGGTGGGAACCGACGAGCTGTATCCGCCCGACCGGCTGGCCGCCGCGCGCCGCGCCACCGCCGCCGCCGGCCTGGACGCGCTGCTGCTCACCCCCGGTTCCGACCTGCGCTACCTGACCGGTTACGACGCGCACGCGGGGGAGCGGCTGACCTGTCTGGTGCTGCCCGCCGAGGGCGAGCCCACCCTGATCGTCCCCACCCTGGAACGCCCGGCCGCCGAGGCGTCCCCGGCACCGGCCACCGGCGTCCGCATCGTCGACCACGCCGACGGCACCGACCCGTACCCCCTGGTCACCGCCGCCCTCGGCGGACCGGTCGCGGCAGTCGGGCTGGCCGACCGGATGTGGGCCGAGCAGGTCCTCGCGCTGCGCGCCGCGCTGCCCGGTGCCACCCAGCGGCTGGCCGGCGAGGTGCTGCGCGAGCTGCGGATACGCAAGTCGCCGGCCGAGGTGGCCGCCCTGGCGGAGGCGGGCGCGGCGATCGACGCGGTGCACGCCCGGATGGGGGAGTGGCTGCGCCCGGGACGGACCGAGGCCGAGGTGGCCACCGACATCGCCGCGGCCATCCGCGCCGCCGGCCACGCGACGGTGGACTTCGTCATCGTCGCCGCCGGCCCGAACGGCGCCAGCCCGCACCACGGCACCTCCGACCGCCCGATCGGCGCGGGCGAGCCGGTCATCGTCGACATTGGCGGCACCATGCCGTCGGGCTACTGCTCCGACTCGACCCGCACCTACCTCGCCGGCGGGCGCGCCCCGGCCGAGTTCACTGACTACTTCCAGGTGCTGCACGCGGCGCAGC
The DNA here is from genome assembly GCF_036906795.1 of Micromonospora sp. CPCC 205739. Classification (NCBI taxonomy): domain Bacteria; kingdom Bacillati; phylum Actinomycetota; class Actinomycetes; order Micromonosporales; family Micromonosporaceae; genus Micromonospora; species Micromonospora sp. CPCC 205739. The sequence goes on from NZ_JBAKHS010000018.1 coordinate 46,788, forward strand.
GCGCCGCGGTGGCCGCCGTCGCGCCCGGCGTCACCGCCGAGGCGGTCGACGCCGCCGCCCGCGAGCCGATCACCGCCGCCGGGTACGGCCCCGCCTTCCTGCACCGCACCGGCCACGGCATCGGCCTGGACGGGCACGAGGAGCCGTATGTCGTCGCGGGCAACTCCCGGCCGTTGGAGCCCGGCATGGCCTTCTCCATCGAACCCGGCATCTACCTCGCGGGCCGACACGGCGCCCGCATCGAGGACATCGTCGTCTGCACGACGGACGGCGTGCACCGGCTCAACACCACCCCCACGGAGCTCATCGCGCTATGACTGTCGACCGGATCCTCCCCACCGACGAGGCCCACGACCTGCTCGACCTCGCCACGGAACTCGCCGACCGCGAGCTCGCCCCCCGGGCCGCCGGCTTCGAGGAGCGCGCCGAGTTCCCCCGGGAGGTGCTGCGCACCCTGGGCCGGGCCGGCCTGCTCGGCCTGCCCTACCCCGAGGAGCACGGCGGTGCCGCCCAGCCGTACGAGGTCTACCTCCAGGTGCTGGAGATCCTGGCCAGCCGCTGGCTCGCCGTCGCCGAGGCGGTCAGCGTGCACACCCTGTCCTGCTACCCGGTGGCCCAGTTCGGCACCGACGCCCAGCGCAAGCTGCTGCCCGACATGATCGGCGGGGAACTGCTCGGGGCGTACTGCCTCTCGGAGCCGCAGGGTGGCTCGGACGCGGCGGCGCTGACCACGAAGGCCGTCCGCGACGGCGACTCCTACGTGGTCACCGGCACCAAGGCGTGGATCACCCACGCCCGGGTCGCCGACTTCTACAACATCTTCTGCCGCACCGGCGGGCCCGGCCCGAAGGGGATCTCCTGTCTGCTCGCCGACCGGGGCACGCCGGGCATCCTGCCGCAGGCCGCCGAGCGGACGATGGGGCTGCACGCCTCCCCGGTGGCCCAGATCGCCTTCGACGACGCCCGGGTGCCCGCCGACCGGCTGATCGGCGGCGAGGGCGCGGGCTTCCGGATCGCCATGTCCGCCCTGGACTCCGGCCGGCTCGGCATCGCCGCCTGCGCGGTCGGTCTGGCCCAGGCGGCGCTGGACTACGCGGTCGGCTACGCCAAGGAGCGCCAGCAGTTCGGCCGGGCGATCATCGACTTCCAGGGGCTCGGCTTCAACCTGGCCGACCTGGCCACCCAGATCTCCGCCGCCCGGGCGCTGATGCTCTCCGCCGCCCGGCTGCGCGACGCCGGCCGGCCGTACTCGATCGAGGCGGCGAAGGCGAAGCTCTTCGCCACCGACGTGGCGATGCGGGTGACCACCGACGCGGTGCAGGTGCTCGGCGGCGCCGGCTACGTCGCCGACCACCCGGTCGAGCGGTACATGCGGGAGGCGAAGGTGCTGCAGATCGTCGAGGGCACCAACCAGATCCAGCGGCTGGTCATCTCCCGGGCCCTGGCGAAGGGCTAGCCTGTCCCGGTGACCTTCCCCCGGATCACCGTCGACCCCGAGGTGATGGGCGGCGCGCCCTGCGTGCGGCAGTCCCGGGTCCCGGTGGCCACCCTGCTGGCGATGATGGCGGAGGGGATGTCCGTCACTGACATCCTCACCGACCTGCCCTTCCTCGACGAGGAGGACCTGGTCGAGGTGCTCAACTACGCGGCCGATGCGGTGCGCGACCGGACGGCCCGCCCAGCGTGACCGCGACCGGCCGGTCGTCGCACCCGGCCCCCGCACCCGGTAGGTTGCACGCCGTGGAGGAGATCGACCGCGCCATCGTCGCCGCACTGACCGCTGACGGTCGGCTGTCGTACACGGATCTGGCGGAGAAGGTGGGGCTGTCGGTCTCCGCGGTGCACCAGCGGGTCCGCCGGCTGGAGCAGCGCGGGGTGATCAACGGGTACGCCGCCCGGGTGTCCTTCGAGGCGCTGGACCTGCCGCTGACCGCGTTCGTGGCGATCCGCCCGTTCGACCCGTCGCAGCCGGACGACGCGCCGGAGCGGCTGGCCCACCTGCCCGAGATCGACTCGTGCTACTCGGTGGCGGGGGAGGACTTCTACCTGCTGCTGGTGCGGGTGGCCGGCCCGGCTGACCTGGAGCGGGTGCTCCAGGAGATCCGCACCGCGGCCAACGTCACCACCCGCACCACGGTGGTGCTCTCCACCCCGTACGAGGGGCGGCCGCCGAAGATCGACCTCGACCCGCGGACCCGGACGCGGTCCCGGGCCAACGGCGAGGCGGGCTGAGCGGGGCGGTCAGCCGCCGTTCCAGCGGAGGATGACCTGCCGGCCGTGCTCGTGCCCGAGCACGCTCACCGTGCCGGTGTCCAGCCGCAGCTTGCCGCCGCCGGACGGGGGCAGCCCGATCCAGCGCGCGCCGACGACCCGCAGGCTGTGCGCGTGGCCGACCAGGGCGACGCTGCCCTGGTCGAGCAGGGGAGTGACCCGGGCGAGCAGCCGGTCGACCCGCTCGCCTACCTGTTCGGGCGTCTCGCCGCCGGGGCAGCCGTCGGTCCAGATGTTCCAGTCCGGCCGCTCCTGGTGGATGTCCACGGTGGTGCGGCCCTCGTACTCGCCGTAGTTCCACTCGACCAGGTCCTCGTCCACCTCGTCCACGGTGAGGCCGGCGAGCTGCGCGGTGGTCCGCGCCCGGATGCGGGGGCTGGACAGCACCCGGGCGAACCGCCGACCGACCAGCACCCCGGCGAGGGCCCGGGACTGTCGCTCGCCGTCGGGGGTCAGCTCCAGCTCGGTGTACGAGGTGTGCTGGCGGCTGGCGCTCCAGGCGGTTTCGCCGTGCCGGACCAGGAGGATCTCGCTCATGCCCCCAGTCAACCAGCCCCGGCCGGGGTCGGCTGTGACTGCCCGCGATAGTTGGCGGAAGTCTGCCCCGCTGGTCGTCGGAAGCGGCGCTGGCGCCACCGGCGGCGCTGCGTGTCAGGCGGCTGCGAGCGCAAGCGCACGCCAGTCAGCCCCTGGTTACTGACCTGCCGAGGGATCAGCGGCGGCGCAGCGCCGGGTCGAGCAGGGCGGGCGGGGTGTCGTTCTTCTCGTGGGCGGCGAGGTCGACGCCGGGAGCCACGATCGCGTCGATCGCGTCCAGCACGTCGCTGGAGAGCACGGTGTCCGCGGCAGCGAGCTGCGAGCGGAGGTGGTCCGTGGTGCGGGGGCCGATGATCGCGCTGGTCACGCCCGGGTGCGCGGTGACGAAGCCGAGCGCGAGCTGGATCATGCTGAGGCCGGCTTCGTCGGCGACCGTGGCGAGCTGCTCGACCGCGTCGAGTTTGGCGCGGTTGGCGGGGATGCTGGTGTCGTAGCGCTGCTGCATGAAGCCCGAGCGGTTCGTGCGGATCTCCTGGCCGGCACGGATCGCGCCGGACAGCCAGCCCGAGGCCAGCGGGCTCCAGGCGAGCACGCCCATGCCGTACTCCTGCGTCACGGGCAGCACGTGGGTCTCGATGCCACGCTGCAGGATCGAGTAGCTCGGCTGCTCGGTCACGTAGCGGCTCAGGTGCGCCTCGCGGGCGGCCCACTGCGCCTGCACGATGCGGTACGCGGGGAAGGTCGAGGAGCCGAAGTAGCGGATCTTTCCCGCGCGCTGCAGGTCGGTCAGCGCCGACAGCGTCTCCTCGTCGCTGGTCGTCGGGTCCCACCGGTGCATCTGGTAGAGGTCGACGTGGTCGACGCCGAGGCGGCGCAGGCTGTCGTCCAGCGCGGTGACCAGCCAGCGGCGCGAGGCGCCCCGACGTTGGCGCTCGTCGCCCATGGGCAGGGTCGCCTTGGTGGCCAGCACGACGTCGTCGCGGCGGCCGGCGATGGCCTTGCCGACCATTTCCTCGGACTGGCCGCCGCTGTAGACGTCGGCGGTGTCGATGAGGTTGATCCCGGCCTCGAGCGCCGCGTCGACGATGGCGGTGGCTTCCTCCTGGGTGGTGTCGCCGATCCTGCCGAAGTTCATTGCGCCGAGCACGAGGGTGCTGACCTGCACACCCGTGCGGCCCAAGGTGCGGTACTGCATGACTGTTCCTCCTGTGGACGTGCAGCGATGCATCGGTTGGTGGGTAGTCCGCCCGGTCGGTATGCTGAACAAGCGGAGCGCTGTTCCGGTAACCAAGATACGGAACACTGTTCCGGATGCCAAGCGGAGTGATGGAGGTAACGGGGCGGTGGCCGACATCGACAGCGGCTCGGAGCGACCGGTCGCGCGCAAGCGGGCCGACGCCCGGCGCAACGAGAAGACCCTGCTGGACGCTGCCGCCGCGGCGTTCGTCGCCTCCGGCGTTGACGCGCCCGTGCGCGACATCGCCGCCAGGGCGGGCGTCGGCGTGGGCACGATCTACCGCCACTTCCCGACGCGAGCGGACCTCATCGTCGCCGTCTACCGCCACCAGATCGAGGCGTGCGCCGAGGCGGGTCCGGCCTTGCTGGCCGACAGCAGCACACCGCACGCCGCCCTGGTGCAGTGGATCAACCTGTTCGTCGACTTCCTGGTCACCAAGCACGGCCTCGCCGCGGCGCTGCAGTCCGACGACGCCGCCTTCCAGACCCTGCACGCCCACTTCCTCGACCGCCTCGTCCCGGTGTGTGACCAGCTGCTCGACGCCGCCGTCGCGGCGGGGGAGATCCGCCCCATGGACGCCTACGGACTGCTGCGCGGCGTCGGCAATCTCTGCATCGGCGCGGGCAGCGACCCCCGTTACGACGCGCGCTGCCTGGTCGAGCTCCTCATCGCCGGACTTCGCCTGCACTGAGGGGGAGTCGCCAACCACCTCACTCGCCGCCGTCATCGACAGGAGATTGCTGCCAGCCAGGGCGGGCGGTCCGACCGGCCGACGGAAGCGGACCCGCCTATTGTCCTAGGACGGCTTAGAGGGTGTCCGCGCCGTCACCGAGCCCTTCGCCATCCCACCAGTATCCTAGGATGCCTTACAAAGTGTGCGGTCTCGCACGAGCCAGCCGCCCAATCGCCGGAACAGGAGCCGGTTTCGGGGCACCACGCTCGGGGACGCACCAGGGGAGCGGGGCGGCCGGCCCCAGGCACCGCCGGAGCAGCAGGAGGCGAGATGAGCTTCACGGACAAGGTGAAGAACAAGGCCCAGCAGCTCGCCGGCGCCGCGAAGGAGCGGATCGGCGACGTCACCGACAACGAGCGGTTGCGGGGAGAGGGCGCCATCGACCAGAGCACCGCCCGGGCCCGGCAGACGGGCGGGGACCCCCGCGACGCCGGTCGCCGGGCACGCGACACGTTCCACTGACCCGGGCACCTGACGAGCGGTCCCCGGGCACCCGCGGGGGACCGCTCGACTAGCGTTGCGGCGTGACGGTCGCCCGCTCCCTGCTGCTGTTCGCCCTGGCGGCGCTCGCCGAGATCGGCGGAGCCTGGCTGGTCTGGCAGGGCTGGCGGGAGCACCGGGGCCTGTGGTGGATCGCGGCCGGGGTGATCGCGCTGGGCTGCTACGGCTTCGTCGCCACCTTCCAGCCGGATCCGCACTTCGGCCGGATCCTGGCCGCGTACGGCGGCGTGTTCGTGGCGGGGTCGCTGGCGTGGGGGATGGTGGTGGACGGCTTCCGGCCGGACCGCTGGGACCTGGCCGGGGCGGCGATCTGCCTGGTCGGCGTCGCGGTGATCATGTACGCCCCCCGCGGCTGACGCCCGTGACCGCCGCGACGTCGTGGCGGCGACGGTCGGCCACCAGCATCACGGTGAGCAGGCCGGTCACCACGGCCAAATGCAGCACAGCGTTCACCGTGGCACCGATCGGGGTGCTGAGCAGGATCAGGGCGGCGACGGCGAGGCGATCGGCCAGCCGGCCGGTGCCGAAGGCGCGACGCGCGTCGACCATGCCGGCGAGGAAGAGCGCCGGGCCGCCGGCGAGGGCGAGCGCGGCCGGCCAGCCGGAGGGTTCGTCGGGGTGGGCGACGACGGCGTGCAGCCCGGTGGCGGTGAGGATGACGCCGAGCAGCAGCACGAAGTGCCCGAAGACGTAGACGTGGGCGGTGAGCCGGGCGCGGGTGGCGGGGGCGGCCTCGGCGAGGGCGTGCTCGGTGGTCGGGGTGTCGGTGAAGTAGGTCCACCAGAGGGCGGCGGGCAGGGCGAGGGCCAGCACGACGGCGCCGGCGGTGCCGGGGCCGAGGTGGTCGGGGGGTACGCCCATGCCGATGGCGATGACGGTTTCGCCCAGGGCCACGATGAGCAGCAGGCCGTGCCGTTCGACGAAGTAGGCGGCGCTGATCTGGAAGCTCGCCGCCACGCCGATCCAGGAGTGGTGGGGGATCAGGTAGGGCAGGACGCTCTGGGTGAGCACGGCCGCGATCCAGAGGACGGTTACGGCGGGGCCGGTGAGCAGGCCGGCGGCGAGGACCAGTGCGGCGGCGCCGAGGTTGTAGGGGGCGAGTCGGCGGACGCCGGCGCGGGCGGTGCTGCGGGCGAAGAGGCTGAGGTGGACGAGGACGACGATCAGGTAGCCGAACCCGAAGAGCAGGCCGCTGCCGGTGAGGGCGTCGGGGAGGGTGACGGCGGTGAGCAGGAAGCCGGCCATGCCGGCGAAGAGCAGGAGTTTGCGGCCGGGGCGGCGGGGCGGCACGTGGTTGGTGAGCCAGGCGTAGCCGGTGTAGAGGTACCAGAGCAGCCCGAAGATCAGGACGGTGCGGCCCAGCCCGGTCCAGTCCAGGTCGGTCTCGAGCAGCTGCGCCAGCTGGGTGATGGTGAGGACGAAGACGACGTCGAAGAAGAGTTCGACGGGGGTGACGCGGTCGGCGGTGTCGGGACGGTCGGCTGGTGGAGGCCGCATGTCGTGACGCTAGCGCCGGTGGGGCGGGCCGGGGAGCGAAGTCGCCACCCCCGCCGGCCGGGTGGCCGTGCGGGGGTGGCGGGGGTGGTGCGGGTCAGTCGTCGCGGTGGGCGGCCCACCACTGCTGGCCGGTCTCCGGCAGGGTGTCGATCGGGTCGTAGTAGGCGTAGCGCTTGTTGAGCGCCTCCAGGTCGGCCGACTCGATCGAGGTGCGGTAGTTCTTGGTCCAGTACGAGATGCCGCGGTCGCGGTCGTACTCGGTGAGCATGTGCACCCAGCGCTTGCCGACGAAGGGGACGTCGCAGACGATCCGCGGGGTGGCGTAGCCGGGCAGGTAGCCCATGATGTCGTGCTGGAGCTGCTGGGCGTGCCAGACGGGGACCCGCCAGTGCTCGGCGTTGGGGATCATGTCGCACATGTAGAAGTAGTACGGCAGGATGCCTGCTTCGCCCTGCAGGGCGAAGCAGAGGTCGAGCAGGTCGGGGGCGGTGGCGTTGACGCCGCGCATGAGCACGCCCTGGTTGCGTACGTCGCGGACGCCGACGTCGAGGGCGGTCTGGGCGGCCTTGGCGACCAGTGGGGTGAGCGACTGGGCGTGGTTGACGTGGGTGTGGATGGCCAGGTTGACGCCGCGCCGGGCGGCGGTGCGGGCGACCCGCTCCAGGCCCTCGACGACGTCGTGCTGCAGCCAGTGCTGGGGCAGGCCCATGAGGGCCTTGGTGGCGAGCCGGATGTCGCGGACGGTTTCCAGTTCCAGCAGCCGCATCAGGTACGACTCGAGGTTGCGCCACGGCACGTTGGCCACGTCGCCGCCGGAGACGACGACGTCGCGGACCCCGGGGTGGGCCTTGAGGTAGGCGATGTGGGCGTCGTAGCGGTCGACGGGCTTGAGGGTGAGCTTGAGCTTGTCGACGGCGGGGGTGGAGTTGCCGACGAGGTCCATCCGGGTGCAGTGCCCGCAGTACTGCGGGCAGGTGGAGAGCAGCTCGGCGAGGACCTTGGTGGGGTAGCGGTGGGTGAGGCCCTCGGCGACCCACATGTCGTGCTCGTGCAGCGAGTCGCGGCTGGCGTAGGGGTGGGACGGCCAGTCGGTGCGCCGGTCGGAGGCGACGGGGATCATGTAGCGCCGCACGGGGTCGGCGAGGAACGCCTCGGTGGTCATCGGGGCGAACGGGACCATGGTGTTGAGCATCTGCGGCGTCACCAGCATGGACATGGTGGCCAGGGCGCTCTGGTCGGCGGCGAGGTCGTCGTAGAAGGTCTCGTCGACGAGGTCACCGAGGACGGTGCGCAGCTGCTTGATGTTCTTGACGCAGTTGACGCGCTGCCACTGGGCGTTCTCCCACTGCTCGCGGGTGACGTGGCGCCAGCCGGGGAAGCGGGTCCAGTCGGGTTCGACCAGGGGGCTGCGGCGGTATTCGTACGGCTGCCCGGCGGTCGGCGTCGCGACCGGGGCGTGACGGGGTCGAGGGATGGTCTCAACCGGTTGGGTCTGGGTCACGGCCCCTCCTCGGTGCGTGGTGGTGCAGATGATCAGCGGCCCGTAGGCTACTGGAAAATATCCGGTGAAGAAATTAGTCTGCCGGAAGTTTTCCCGCGATGCGAGCCCAGGCCGGGGCTTCACGCGGCTGACAGGGGAGGTCGGCGTGACGTCACCGGTGGGTCTGCACCGCGTTGTGGAACCGGCGGGGGTGCTGCCGCAGGCGGCGTGGCGGCTGGACGCCGACCCGCGGATCGCGCCGAACGAGGTGCGGATCCGGGTCGAGCGGTTGAACCTGGACGCGGCGAGCTTCCGGCAGCTGTCGGAGAAGCACGGCGGCGACGGGGAGAAGGTCCGCGCCGAGGTGCTGGAGATCGTCGCCGCCCGGGGCAAGATGCAGAACCCGGTGACCGGGTCGGGCGGCATGCTGATCGGCACGGTCGAGGAGGTGGGCCGGCGTTCCCCGCTGGAGCTGAAGGCCGGTGACCGGGTGGCGACGCTGGTGTCGCTGACGCTGACCCCGCTGACGATCCTCGACGGGCTGGCCCGCTGGGACGGGCGCAGCGAGCAGGTGCCGTGCGACGGGTACGCGATCCTGTTCGCCCGGTCGATCGCGGCGGTGCTGCCGGCGGATCTGCACCCGGAGCTGTCCCTGGCGGTGCTGGACGTGTGCGGGGCGCCGGCGTTGACCGCGCGGGTGGTGGCCGGGTACGTCGAGCAGCGCCGCGGGGCCGGTGACCCGACGCCGGTGACCGTGGCGGTGATCGGTGGCGCGGGTAAGAGCGGGTCGCTGTCGCTGGCCGCGGCGCGGCGGGCGGGCGCGGGTCGTACCGTCGGGGTGGTGCCGGTGGCGGCGGAGCGTGACGCGCTGAACGACGCCGGCCTGGCGTCGGTGGTGGCGTTGGCCGACGCCCGGGATCCGGTGGCGGTGTCGACGGCGGTGACGTCGGTGCTGGGGGTGCCGGCGGACGTGACGGTGGTCTGCGTGGACGTGCCGGGTTGTGAGCACGGGGCGGTGCTGGCCACGGCGGACGGCGGCACGGTGATCTTCTTCTCGATGGCGACGAGCTTCGCGGCGGCGGCGTTGGGCGCGGAGGGTCTGGCGGCCGACGTGACGATGCTGGTGGGCAACGGGTACGTGCCCGGTCACGCGGAGCTGGCGCTGGGTCTGCTGCGGTCGGAGCCGGGGGTGCGCGCTCTGTTCGAGTCCCGGTTGGCGGCAGACTGAGTGCCATGACGAACCCCTCGACTCTGTACCGCGGCGGCGTGCTGCACTGTCCGGCCGACCCGAGCGCGACGGCCCTGCTGGTCGTCGATGGCCGGATCGCGTGGCTGGGCGCGGACGCCGACGCGCCGGCCGCCGACCGGGTGGTGGAGCTGGACGGCGCGCTGGTGACGCCGGCGTTCGTGGACGCGCACGTGCACGCCACGGACACGGGTTTGGCGTTGTCGGGGCTGGACCTGTCCGGGGTGCGGTCGGCGGCCGGGTTGCTGGAGGCGGTGGCGGCGTTCGCGGCGGGGTTGCCGTCGGACGCGGTGGTGCTGGGGCACGGCTGGGACGAGTCGAACTGGCCGGTGCCGCAGTTGCCGGACGCGGCGGCGGTGGACCGGGCGGCCGGTGGCCGGCGGGTGTACCTGTCGCAGGCGTCGATCCATTCGGCGCTGGTGTCGTCGGCGTTGCTGGCGGCGTGTCCGCAGGCGGCGCAGGCGGCCGGGTACGACGCGTCGGGGTGGTTGCGGCGCGACGCGCACCACGTGGTGCGGGAGGCGGCGTTGGGTTCGGTGTCGCCGGCGCAGCGGGTGGTCGCGCAGCGGGCGGCGTTGCGGCACGCGGCGTCGCTGGGGATCGCCGCGGTACACGAGTGCGGCGGGCCCGGCACGTCGGACGAGTCGGACTTCACCGGCCTGTTGGCGATCTCCGGGGACGGGGTGCCGGAGGTGTACGGGTACTGGGGTGAGCTGCTCGGCGCGGCGAAGGCCCGGGACCTGGGTGCGGTGGGGGCGGGCGGGGACCTGTACGCCGACGGGGCGTTGGGGTCGCGGACGGCGCACGTGTCGTCGGCGTACCTGGATGCCGAGGGCGGGTCGTGCGGGCACGGCTACGTGACGGCCGATCAGGTGCGTGACCATCTGCTGGACTGTGCGGCGCACGGGATGCAGGGCGGGTTCCACGCGATCGGGGACGCGGCGATCTCGACGGTGCTGCAGGGGTTCGCGGCGGCGGCGGAGAAGCTGGGCACGGATCGGGTGCGGGCGGCCCGGCATCGGGTGGAGCACGCGGAGATCATGAACAAGCGGCTGATCGCCGGGTTCGTGGAGTACGGGGTCGTGGCGAGCATGCAGCCGGCGTTCGACCGGTTGTGGGGTGGCGCGGGCCGGATGTACGAGGCGCGGTTGGGTCTGGACCGGTCGTTGGAGTCGAACCCGATGGGGGCGATGCACGCGGTCGGGGTGGCGTTGGCGTTCGGGTCGGATTCGCCGGTGACGCCGCTGGACCCGTGGGGTTCGGTGCGGGCGGCGGCGGCGCACCACAACCCGGTGCAGCGGATGAGCGAGCGGGCGGCGTTCGCGGCGCACACCCGCGGCGGTTGGCGGGCGGTGCACCTGGACAACGAGGGTGTGCTGGCGTTGGGGGCGCCGGCGACGTTCGCGGTGTGGTCGACGCCGGCGGGGGTGCAGCGGGGTCTGCCGGTGTTGCAGGCCGAGGACCCGGAGTTGCGGGGTGCGCAGGATCCGACGCCGTTGCCGGTGTGCCGGCGCACGGTGCTGCGCGGTGAGGTCATCTACGAGGAAGGGTCTGCGTGAGCGAGCGAACCATCGAGGCGGCCCGGGCGTGTGTCGCGCCGTCGCCGAGTTCGGCCGGGGTGACGGCGTGACGGGCAAGCTGGACCTGGATCCGGTGCTGGTGGCGCGGGCGCGGGAGTTGGCGCGTCGTGCCGGGCAGCCGGTGGTGGATCTGGCGCGTAGCCACACCACGGTGTCGGTGGAGCGGGCGGTGCTGCGGTTGGCCGGGGTGACCGGCGCGGACCCGGACGGCATTCCGTGGGTGAACCGCCTCGTCGACGCGGTGGTCGCCGACGTGGGGTTGGGGCACGGGGTGGCGGCGCCGGTGTTCGACGCGCTGGCCCGGGAGCAGATCGGCGACGTGACGTTGCTGGCGCAGAAGGCGGCGGCCGGGTCGGTGCGCTTCGCGGTGCCGTCCGGGAAGTCGGCCACCGCCGCCCGCAGGGCCGCCCGCAAGGCGGTGGGCGCGGGTATCCGGCTGGTCGACCGGCGGCGCGCCGAGCGGGACCGGCTGATCAAGCGGTACGGGGATCCGGCGCAGCGGCCGTGGATCTACCTGATCGTGGCCACCGGTGACATCTACGAGGACATCCCGCAGGCGCAGGCCGCGGCGCGCGCCGGCGCGGACGTGATCGCGGTGATCCGGTCGACGGGTCAGTCGCTGCTGGACTACGTGCCGGAGGGCGCGACCCGGGAGGGTTTCGCCGGCACGTACGCCACGCAGGAGAACTTCCGGCTGATGCGGGCGGCGTTGGACGAGACGTCGCGGGAGTTGGGCCGGTACGTGCGGCTGACGAACTACGCGTCGGGTCTGTGCATGCCGGAGATGGCGACGCTGGCGGGTCTGGAGCGTCTGGACATGATGCTCAACGACTCGATGTACGGGATCCTGTTCCGCGACATCAACCCGATCCGCACGTTCGTCGACCAGCGGTTCTCCCGGCAGGTGCACGCCCGGGCGGGGATCATCATCAACACCGGTGAGGACAACTACCTGACCACCGCCGACGCGGTGGACGAGGCGCACACGGTGACGGTGTCGCAGCTGCTCAACGAGTACTTCGCGCACGAGGCGGGGCTGGCCGACTGGCAGTTGGGGCTGGGGCACGCGTTCGAGATCAACCCGGATCTGCCGGAGTCGTTCCGCCTGGAGCTGGCGCACGCGCTGCTGGCGCGGGAGCTGTTCCCGGACGCGCCGTTGAAGTGGATGCCGCCGACGAAGCACATGACCGGCGACGTGTTCCGCGGCAACCTGCTCGACGGGTTCTTCAACCTGGTGGGCACCATGACCGGGCAGGGCATCCTGCTGGTGGGGATGATGACCGAGGCGGTGGTGACGCCGTGGCTGTCGGACCGGGACATCGCCCTGCAGAACGTGCGGTACGTGCTCGGCGCGGCCGGTGGGCTGCACGAGGACTTCGTGCCGGCGCCGGGCGGGTTCATCCAGCAGCGCGCCAACCGGGTCCTGGGTGAGGCGCTGGACCTGCTGGAGCGCATCGGTGAGCAGTCGCTGCTGACGGCGATCGCCGAGGGCACGTTCGGGATCATGAAGCGGCCGGCGGACCGGGGCAAGGGCCTGGCCGGGGTGGCCGCGCACGAGGGTGACTACTACAACCCGGCCACCGAGATCCTGGAAGGGGACCGCGCGTGACAGCCGCGGCGGAGAAGAAGATCGTCCGGCCGTACGGGGACACCACCGGCGACGGCATGGTGCAGGTGTCGTTCACGTTGCCGGTGCCGCACGACAAGCGGGCCGAGGGCGCGGCGATCCAGCTGGCCAACAAGATGGGCATCGACCCGGCGATGCTGGTGCACGCCAAGCCGATGAGCGACGGGTTCACCTTCTTCGTGGTGTACGGGCGGGTGAACCATCTGGTGGACCTGTCGGCGGTGCAGGTGGTGGAGCGGGACTTCCCGCTGCTGAGCGCCAAGGAGGTCAACGCGGTGGTGAAGCAGCGGTTGCGGCGCAAGCTGTCGGTGGTGGGGGCGTGCATCGGCACGGACGCGCACACCGTGGGCATCGACGCGATCCTCAACGTCAAGGGCATCGCGGGGGAGAAGGGCCTGGAGTACTACCGGGAGCTGAAGGTCACCAACCTGGGCGCGCAGGTGAGCGTGCCGGAGCTGGTGGAGGCGGCCCGGCAGGAGAAGGCCGACGCGGTGCTGGTGTCGCAGGTGGTGACGCAACGCGACGCGCACCTGCACAACACGCGGGAGATGTCCGCGGCGTTCCGGGAGGCGATGCCGGCGGGGCGCCGGCCGCTGCTGATCGTGGGCGGGCCGCGGTTCGACGAGACGATGACCGGCGAGCTGGGCGTGGACCGGATCTTCGGCCGGGGCACCACCCCGGGTGAGGTGGCGAGCTACCTGGTGCACGCGCTGATCACGAACAAGAAGGCGAAGGCATGAGTGATTCCCGGGTCGGGCTGACCGTCACCCACCGGAGGTATGTGCCGTACTCGCACGCCCACTACGCGGGGAACCTGGTGGACGGGGCGTACGCGCTGGGGTTGTTCGGGGACGTGGCGACGGAGGTGTGCATCCGCACCGACGGCGACGAGGGGTTGTTCGCCTCGTACTCGGACGTGCAGTTCCGCAGCGCCATGCGCGCCGGTGACGTGCTGGAGGTGACGGCGACGGTGACCCGGGTGGGCACCCGCAGCCGCACCATCGACTTCGAGGCGCGGGTGGTGTGCCGGGGCCGGCCGGACCGGTCCGAGTCGGCGGCGGAGGTGCTGCAGACGCCGATCGTGGCGGTCACCGCGACCGGCACCGTGGTCGTCCCGCCGCCGGCGTGACCCTCGCCGTCTGCGCCGACGTCGGGTCCACGTACACGAAGGTCGCGGTGGTGGACCTCGACGGCGGCGCTCTGGTCGCGGCGGCGTCCGCGCCGACCACGGTCGGCACGGACGTGCTGCACGGCCTGGATGCCGCGGTCGGCGCGGCCACCGCCGGGCTCGGAGTCCGCGACGTGCCCTGGTACGTGTGCTCGTCGGCCGGGGGTGGGCTGCGCCTGGCGGTGGTGGGCTACGAGCCGCTGGTGACCGCGCAGGCGGGCCGCCGGGTGGGGTTGTCGGCGGGCGCGAACGTGGTGCACGTGGCCGCGGGCCGGCTCGGCGCGGCGCAGGTGGCGGCGCTGCGGGCGGCCCGCCCGGACGTGGTGCTGCTGGTCGGCGGCACCGACGGCGGGGACGCCGACACGTTGACCCACAACGCGACCCGGTTGGCGAGGGCGCGCTGGCGGGTGCCGGTGGTGCTGGCCGGCAACGTCGCGGTCCGCGACGAGCTGTCCGCGCTGCTGGCCGGGGCGGGGGTGCCGGTGACGGCGGCGGACAACGTGCTGCCGCGCATCGGGGTGCTGGCCCCGGCGTCGGCGCGGTCGGCGATCCGGGAGGTGTTCCTGCGGCACGTCATCGGCGGCAAGCGGCTGTCGCGGGGGACCCGGTTCGCGCGGCTGGTGCGCGCGGCCACCCCGGACGCGGTGCTGACCGGGGTGGAGGTGCTGGCCGACACGCTGGGCGGGGACCTGGCGGTGGTGGACGTCGGTGGTGCCACCACCGACGTGTACTCGGTGCTCACCCCGGACGAGCGGGCCGACGGGCCGGGCCGGGAGGTCGCCGGGAACCTGTGGCGGGCCCGCACCGTGGAGGGGGATCTTGGCATGCGGTGGAGCGCGCCGGGGGTGGTCCGCGCCGCCGCGGAGGAACGCCTGCTCGCGGTGGGGGAGCAGGACGTCCTGGCGCAGGCGGCGGCGGTGCGCGCCGCCGACCCGGGGTTCCTGGCCGGCTCGGCCGCCGAGCGGGCCGCCGACCGGCGGATCGCGGCGCTGGCCGCGACGGTGGCGCTGCGCCGGCACGCCCGGGGCGCGGCCACCGGGGAACGCGCCGGCCGGGACCTGCGGGACGTGCGGCTGATGGTCGGCTCCGGCGGTGTGCTGCGTCACGCGCCCGCCGACGACGCCGCCGGGGTCCTCGCCGCGGTGCTGGCCGATCACGCCGGCGGGTGGCCGCTGCCCCGCGAGGCCCGCGCGGTGGTCGACGTGGACTACGTGCTGGCCGCCGGCGGTCTGCTCGCCGGAGATCATCCGCGGGCGGCGCGGGCGTTGCTGCGCCGGCACCTCGGCACGGATTGAGACGCGCCGACGCGACACGCCGTGTTGCAACACACGACGTGCCGGGGGTGGGTTGACAGCGGCGGGGGTGCAAGCCGTACCGTCTTTGAGTCCTACTACGGGAAGCGGCTGTTGTTCGCTTCGTCCCTTCGTCCGCTGGCCGAGCGACATGGTGCAACTCGTCGCGGCGGCCAGGTCCAGCGGGCGGGGGTCGGCGGGGCGGCGCGAACCGGCCGCGGTTACCGGTGTACGGGCAGGGTGAGAGGCACGGCCAGTAGACAACGGCCCGGCGGGGGCAGCCAGTCCGCGTCCGGTCGGTCCGAAGGTCGGCGCACCTCACTCTCGCCCCACCGGCCGGGAAGGGCCTGGGAGCATCGGGGCGCGGCGTATGCCGCGCCCCGATTTCTGTTCCCGCCGCCCGGACGGGTCGCCGCTCAGGTGTCCCGGGTGTAGGGACTCCAGCAGGTCGGCCAGCTCGCGTGGCCGGCTCAGCGCCAGCAGGTGCCCGCCGGGCAGCTCGTCGGGGCGCACACCGAGGCGCTCGGCGCACAGCCGGCGTTGGAAGTCCGCCGGGAAGAACCGGTCGTCGCGGCCGGTCACCACCCGGGTCGGCACGTCCGGCCAGCGGCGCAGCGGGTTCGGCCGGACGAACACCGCCTCCGACTCGTCGCCGCCCCCGCCTTCGAGCATCCGGGCGGTCACCTCGGCGGGCACGTCGTGGAAGAAGTCCACCGCCAGGTCGACCCCGGCGTGCGGGTCGCGGCCCTGCGCGGCGGCGTACGCGGCGCGGGCCGGGCCGTGGCCGGTGGCCGCCCACCAGTCGCCGGCCGTCTCGCCCGGCGCCGGGACCATCGGGTTGACCAGCACCAGCAGCCGCACCGCCGGATCGTCGGCGACCAGCGGGGCGGTGAACGCGCCCAGCGACTGCGCCACCAGCACCACCCGCTCATGGCCCTGCACGGCGGCGCGGACCGTGGCGGCGTACTCGGGCAGCGCGGCGTGCGCGTCGGCGGCCGGCAGGTCCACCGCCACCGCCTCCCGGCCGCGTGAGCGCAGCTCGCCGACCAGCAGGTGCCAGTAGGCGGCGCTGCCGCCGGCGCCGGGAATCAGCACGTACGTCACGGTCTCGGGTGCCGTCATGCGGCTCAGCGTGCCAGCCGGGTACGACACGATCCGGGCCCCGGCCGGCGGCACCTTCCGCCGCTGGCCGGGTAGCCTTCGGCGCGTGATCGTTCAGAGGTGCCGGTGACGACGCTCGACCGGGATGAGACCCGGGCCACCGAGGTGACCCGCCGCGCGGACGCCCCGCGCGCGCTGCCGCTGCGGCTGGCCGTGCCCGCCGCCGTGCTCGCCGGGCTGGCGATGCTGCTGGCGTTCCCCCCGTACGGGGTGTGGCCGCTGGCCCCGGTGGGCGTGGCGTTGCTGGGCGCGGCGGCGCACCGGCGGCGGCTGCGCGCCGGCGCCGGCCTGGGCTTCCTGACCGGGGTGGCGCTGTTCGCGCCGATGCTGGAGTGGACCAACCTGCACACCGGCTACCTGCCGTGGGTGCTGCTGTCGCTGCTGCAGGCCGGCTACCTGGCGCTGCTCGGCGCGGCCACCGCGTGGGTGTCGCCGCTGGTCGACCGGCGCCGCTGGGCGTGGCCGGTGGTGACCGGGCTGCTGTGGGTGGCGCAGGAGGCGCTGCGTGACCGGACCCCGTTCGGCGGGTTCCCGTGGGGGCGGCTGGCGTTCAGCCAGGACACCTCCCCGCTGCTGCGGCTGGCCTGGCTCGGCGGCGCGCCGCTGGTGACCTTCGCGGTGGCGCTGACCGGCGGGCTGCTGCTGGCCGCCGCGTGGCGGGGCTGGCCGGGACGCGACCGGCGCGGCTGGGCGTCGGTGGCGCTGCTGGTGGCGCTGGCCCTGGCGCTGACCGGCGGGGCGCTGCTGGTGCCGACCGGCGCGGCCGGCACCGGCCGGACGGTCACCGTCGCGGTCGTGCAGGGCAACGTGCCCCGCCTCGGGCTGGACTTCAACGCCCAACGGCAGGCGGTGCTCGACAACCACGTCGACGCGACCCTGGAGCTGGCCGCCGGGGTCGACGCCGGCACCCGGCCCCGCCCCGACCTGGTGGTGTGGCCGGAGAACTCCTCCGACATCGACCCGCTGCGCAACGCCTCCGCCGGGCAGCGCATCTCCCAGGCCGCCGACGCGATCGGCGCGCCGATCCTGGTCGGCGCGGTGCTGCTCGGCCCCGACCGGGGGCAGGTGCGCAACGCGGGGATCCTGTGGCGCCCGGGCACCGGCGCCGACCTGTCGCAGCTGTACACCAAACGCCACCCCGTCCCGTTCGCCGAGTATGTGCCGCTGCGCACCCTCGCCCGGATGGTCAGCAAGCAGGTCGACCTGGTCCGCAACGACTTCGTGCCCGGCGAGCGTCCCGGTGTGGTGCGCTCCGGTCCGGCGGTGCTCGGCGACGTGATCTGCTTCGAGGTCGCCTACGACGGCCTCGTCCGCGACACCGTCGACGGCGGCGCGCAGCTGCTGGTGGTGCAGACCAACAACGCCACCTTCGACGTGGCCGAGGCCCGCCAGCAGTTGGCCATGGTGCGGCTGCGGGCCGTGGAGCACGGCCGGGGCGCGTTGATGGCCTCCACCGTCGGGGTGTCCGGGTTCGTGACCCCCGACGGGCGGGTAAGCGGCGCCACCGGGTTCAACACCCGCGCGGTGGTGCTGCGTCAGATGGCGCTCGCCGACGGGCGCACCCCGGCCACCCGGGCGGGGGTGTGGCCGGAGGTGGCCCTGGCCGGCCTCGCGGTGGCGGTCCTGGTGGCCGCGGGCGGGCTGCGCCGCGTACGCCGCAGGGAGGCCGACGCCGGCCGGTGAGGGCCGGGGCAGATGCGGAGGGTGCGGTGAGCGAGCCAGTGCGGGTGGGCCACCCCGGGGTGGGTCGGGTGCTGGTGGTGATCCCCACCTACAACGAGGCCGAGAACCTCACCGACGTCGTCGCCCGGCTCCGCGCGGCCGCGCCGGCGGTGGACATCCTCGTCGCCGACGACAACAGCCCCGACGGCACCGGCGCGCTCGCCGAGGCGATGGCCGGCACCGACCCGCACGTCAACGTGCTGCACCGCCCCGGCAAGGAGGGCCTCGGCGCGGCGTACCTGGCGGGGTTCGCGTGGGCGCGCCGGCGCGGCTACGACGCGGTGGTGGAGATGGACGCCGACGGCTCGCACGCCCCGGAGGACCTGCCCGCCCTGCTCGCCGCCGCCCGCGACGCCGACGTGGTCATCGGCTCCCGCTGGACCCGCGGGGCGAAGGTGCTGAACTGGCCGCTGCGGCGGTTGCTGCTGTCGCGCTGCGGCAACCTGTACGCGCGGCTGGCGCTGGGCGTGCCGGTCACCGACGCCACCGGCGGCTACCGGGTGTACCGGTCGGCGGCGCTGACGGCGATGCGGCTGGATTCGGTCTGCTCGCAGGGCTACTCGTTCCAGGTGGAGCTGTCGCGGCTGGCGCACCGGGCGGGGATGCGGATCGCGGAGGTGCCGATCACGTTCGCCGAGCGGGAGCGGGGCGCGAGCAAGATGAGCCCGCTGATCGTCGCCGAGGCGGTGTGGCGGATCACCACGTGGGCGGTGCGGGACCGGCGGGCGGCGGCGTGGCCCGGCCGGCGGGTCGCCGGCCGGTGGCCGTGACGCGCGGGCGTGTCATGCTTCAGGGGCGGGGTTTGCGCCCCGGGCCCGGTCCACGGCGGCGTCGGCGACCGGGCACCGCGCGACGCGGATGAGGTGAGATGCGCCGTTACCTGAGGTTCGTGCCACCGGCCCTGCTGCTGGCGGTGGTGCTGGAGCTGGCGGTGTTCGTCGGGGTGGGCCGGTTGATCGGCTTCGGCTCGGCGATGCTGCTGGTGTTCGCGGCGTCGCTGCTCGGGCTGGTGCTGCTGCGCCGGGAGGGGATGCGCGCCTGGCGCGGGTTCCGCTCGTCGGTGGAGTCGCGGCAGCCGCCGGGGCGGCAGGTCACCGACGGCCTGGTGGGGCTGCTCGGTGCGCTGCTGCTGGCCGTCCCCGGCCTGGTCAGCGCGGTGGTGGGGCTGGCGCTGCTGGTGCCGCCGGTGCGCCGGCTGGCCCGCGCCGGGGTGCAACGTGCCGCCGAGCGCCGGGTGTCGTCGATGGTCGCCGGTGACCTGTTCGGCCCGCGCACCGTGCGGGTGCGCCGGGGCGCCAGCCGGCCGGAGCCGACCGTCGACGGGCAGGTCGTCGACCCCGCGCCGCCGGTGGTCGACGGCGGCCGGGCCATCGAGGGTGAGATCGTCGAGCCGCGCCGCCCCTGACACACGACACGACGGCGCCCCCGGGAATACCTCCCGGGGGCGCCGTCGTCGTTCGGGTGAGGCCGCTCAGGCGCGGCCTCGGCGGGTGCGGACCTCCTGCAGCCGCTCGGCGAGGATGTCCTCCAGCTCGGCGATGGAGCGCCGCTCCAGCAGCATGTCCCAGTGGGTACGCGGCGGCTTGGCCTTCTTCTGCTCCGGCTCCGTGCCGTCGACCAGCCGGGCGACGCTGCCGTCGAACTTGCACTCCCAGGTCGTGGGGACCTCGGCGTCGACGGCGAACGGCACCTCGAACTGGTGGCCCTTGGCGCACAGGTACTCGCGGGTCTGACGCGGCGCGAGCTCCGTGTTGCGGTCGGATTCGTAGCTGACCGCGCCCAGCCGGCTACCGCGCAGCATACGCTCGCCCATGATCGACTTCCCCTCGTTCGTGGTGCTGTCTTCTCGGTGTAACGGTCCGTCGTCCCCGGGGCATTCCCGCCCGGCTGGGTGATCCGGCCCGGTGGCCCCTGCAAGGGTAACCGGCCACGCGCGGGACCCGGCGGGGTCGTCCCCGGCCGGGTCGAATCGGTGGAGTGTTTCGGCGCTCACCGGGGATGTTAGCCGCCCCAGTCGTGTCGGAGGTGACGATGAGCGGTGACGCGCCGGTCGACGCCCGAGCGCCGGGTCAGAAGACCTTCTTCGGTCACCCGCGCGCGCTGTCGACGCTGTTCCTCACCGAGATGTGGGAGCGGTTCAGTTTCTACGGCATGCGCGCCATCCTGGTGCTCTACCTGACCGCGTCGGTCGCCGAGGACGGCCTGGGCATGCGGGAGTCCACCGCCAACGCCGTCTACGGCACCTACAACGCCATGGTCTACCTGATGGCGCTGCCCGGCGGGTGGGTCGCCGACCGGCTGCTCGGGGCCCGCCGCAGCGTGCTGTGGGGCGGCGTGGTCATCGCCGTCGGGCACTACGTGATGGCGATCCCCGTCGGGTGGAGCGTGTTCGCCGGGATGGCCCTGATCGTGCTCGGCACCGGGCTGCTCAAACCCAACATCTCGACCATGGTCGGCGGGCTGTACGACCGCGACTCGCCGCGGCGCGACGCCGGGTTCTCCATCTTCTACATGGGCATCAACCTGGGCGCGTTCATCGCCCCACTGATCACCGGCTTCCTCGGCGAGAAGATCAACTGGCATCTGGGATTCGGGGCCGCGGCGATCGGCATGACCTTCGGGGTGCTGCAGTACGTCCTGGGCCGGCGCAACCTCGGCGACACCGGTGACCGGCCCGCCGACCCGCTGCTGGGCGCCGACCGCCGCCGCGCGCTGACCCGGGTGGGCGTCGCCGTGCTGGTGCTGCTGCTGGTGCTGGCCGTGCTCGCCGTGGCCGACCTGTTCACGGTCAACACCGTGGTCAACTCCCTGACCATCGCCACCGTGGTGATCACCATCGGCTATTTCGCGCGGATCATCACCGACCGGGAGATCAGCAGCACCGAACGCAGCCGGATGAAGGCGTACCTGTGGTTGTTCGTCTTCGCCGCCGCCTTCTGGCTGATCTACGACCAGGCCGGGTCGGTGCTGAACCTCTTCGCCGCCGACCGCACCGACCGGGACGTGCTCGGCTTCACCTTCCCCGCCTCCTGGCTCCAGTCGGTCAACCCGATCCTGATCATCATCGGGGCGCCGCTGGCCGCCCTGCTCTGGGTGCGGGTGGGCCACCGGGTCTCCACGCCGGCGAAGTTCGCCGTCGGCCTGGTCCTCAACGGCCTGTCGTTCGTGCTGATGGCCGCCGCCGCGCAGGCCGCCGTCGGCGGGGACCTGGTGTCCCCGTGGTGGCTGGTCGCCGTGTACGCCATCCAGGTCGCCGGCGAGCTGTCGCTGAGCCCGGTGGGCCTCTCGGCCACCACCAAGCTCGCCCCGGTCAAGTACGCCAGCCAGATGATGGGCCTGTGGTTCCTCGCCACCGCCGTCGGCGACGCCGTCGGCGGTCAGGTCGCCCGGCTCGCCGAGACCTGGCCCGAACCGACCTACTTCCTCACCTTCGGCCTGGCCTCGGTCGCCCTCGGCCTCGGGGCGGTCATGTTCACCCGGCACATCTCCCGGCTGATGGCCGGCATCCACTGACCTCCACCCTCCGAGGGAGGCCCCGCGCGCCCTGATGGCGATAGCATCCGCGCCATGGCCCGCACGACGATCCACCCCGGCGCCTGCCCGCTGGACTGTCCGGACACCTGCACCTGGCAGCTCACGGTCACCGACGGCCGGGCGGTGGCGCTGCGCGGCGACCGGGACCACCCGTTCACCCGGGGCGCGCTGTGCGGCAAGGTCAACCGCTACCTCGACGCGGTCAACGGCCCCGACCGGCTCACCCACCCGCTGGTGCGGGTCGGGCCCAAGGGCGTCGGGCCGGTGTCGTACCGGCCGGCGAGCTGGGACGAGGCGCTCGGGCGGGCGGCGGCCGGGCTGCGCGCCAGCATCGACGGCGGCGGGCCGCAGGCGATCCTGCCGTACTACTTCGCCGGCACCATGGGCCTGGTGCAGGGCTGGACGATGGGACCGCGGCTCTTCGCCCACCTGGGCGCGTCGCGGCTGCGCACCACCATCTGCACCGCCGCCGCCCGCGCCGCGCTGCAGTCGATCTACGGCGGGTCGGTCGGCTTCGAACCGGAGTCCATCGTCGAGGCGAAACTGATCGTGCTCTGGGGCGCCAACCTGCTCTCGACGAACCTGCACCACTGGCCGTTCGTGCAGGAGGCGCAGCGGCGCGGCGCGTACGTGGTGACGATCGACCCGCTGCGCACCGACACCGCGGCGCGCAGCGACGAGCACGTCGCGCCCCTGCCCGGCACCGACGCCGCCCTCGCGCTGGGGCTGATGCGCCACCTGCGGGACCACGGCGGCGTCGACCGGGAGTGGCTGGACGCGCACACCCGCGGCTGGGAGCGCCTCGACACCCGCCTCGACGAGTGGCCGCTGGAACGCGCCGCCGCCGAGTGCGGGCTGGACGTCGAGGTGCTCCGCCGGCTCGGCGACCGGATCGCCACCACCCGGCCCACCGCCATCCGGGTCGGCCTTGGCCTGCAACGGCACGCCGGCGCCGGCCAGGCCGTCCGGGCCATCGCGGCGATCCCGCTGCTCACCGGCGACTTCCGCTACCCCGGTGGCGGCGCGCTGGTCACCACCTCCGGGCACCACCGCATCGACCCGGACCGGGTGGCCCGCCCGGCGGACCTGCCCACCCCACCGGCCCGCTCGGTCAACATGAGCCGGCTCGCCGCCGCGCTGACCGGCGAGGCCGACCCGCCGGTCACGTCGCTGGTGGTGTTCGACGCCAACCCGGCCGCCACCGTGCCCGACCAGAACCGGCTGCGCGAGGGGCTGGGCCGGCCCGACCTGTTCACCGTGGTGCTGGAGCAGCGCTGGACCGACACCTGCGACTGGGCCGATGTGGTGCTGCCGGCCACCATGCAGCCCGAACACCTCGACCTGCACACCTCCTACGGGCACCACTACGCGACGCTGAACCTGCCGGCGAGCACCCCGCCGGGGGAGGCGCTGCCGAACACGGAGATCTTCCGCCGCCTCGCCGCCGCCCTCGGCCTGACCCACCCCCGGCTGCGCGACACCGACGAGGACCTGGCCCGCCAACTGCTCGCCGGCACCGGAATCAGCTTCGAGGAGCTGCGCGAGCAGACGTACGCGCGGGCCACCGGCGTCGACGTCGGCGCCGCCCCGTACGCCAAGGGCGGCTTCCCCACCCGCGACGGCCGGGCCCGGTTGCACGACCCGCAGCTCACCGGGCAGGGCGTCGACCCGCTGATCGGCTACACCCCGCCGGTGGAGGCCGCCGACCCGGAGCTGGCGCGGCGGTTCCCGCTGGCGCTGATCTCCCCGGCCGGCCGGTTCCTGATGAACTCCACCTTCGCCTCCCTGCCGTGGCACCTCGACCGCACCGGCCCGCCCCGCATCCACCTGCACCCCGACGACGCCGCCGCCCGGGGGCTCGCCGACGGCGACGCGGCGCGGGTACACAACGACCGGGGCAGCTTCCTGGCCACCGTCGCCGTGGACGAGGCCACCCGGCCCGGGCTGGCGTTCACCTACAAGGCGTACTGGGCGCGGTTGAGCCCCGGCGGCAGCACCGTCAACGCGGTCACCGCCGTGCGCGACACCGACCTGGGCGGCGGGCCGACCTTCCACGACACCCGCGTGCAGGTCGAGGGCGTACCGGCCGAGGCGCCGGCTCAGCCCGCCTGAGGCGGCGCGCCGAGCCGGGCCAGCGCGGCGGCCAGGTCGCTGACCTGATCGGCGAGCTGCGCGGCCCGCCGCTGGGCGGCGTCCCGGTCGGCCTCGGCGGCACCCAGCCGTACCTCGACCTCGGTCAGCCGGGCCTGTGCGGCGGCACCGGCCCGGCGGGCCTCGGCCAGCTCGGCGGCCAGGGCGTCGCGCTGCGCGGCGGCCCCGGCAACCTCCTCACGGGCGCGGGCCGACACCGCGGCCGCCTCCTGGCGCGCGGCGTCGGCCGCCGCCCGCGCCGCGTCCCGGTCGCGGACCGCGGACCCGGCCTCCGCCTCGGCCCGCCGGGCCTGCTCGGCGTGCCGGTCGGCCTCGGTACGCGCCCGGGCGGCCTCGGCGGCGGCCCGCTCGGCCTGCCGCACCGCCTCGGCGGCGGCGGCGGTGGCCCGCTCGGCGTCGGCGCGGGCGGCGTCGCGCTCGACGGTCAGGTCGGCGGCGCGCTGCCGGTCGGTGTCCCGCTCGACGCGCAGGGCGCGCAGCTCGTGGCGGGCCGCGTCGCGGTCGCGTTCGGCCTGCGTGCGCAGCGCCTCGGCGGCGCTGGCCTCGCGGCGGGCGACGTCCCGGTCCGCCTCGGCCCGGTCGGCGCGCTCGCGCGCGTCGGCGGCCCGCGCGTCGGCCTGCGCGGCCCGGGCCTGCGCGGCGTCGCGGTCGGCGGCGGCGGCGCGGGCGTCCTGCCGGGCGCGGGCGGCCTCGGCGGCGGCCGTCTCGGCGTCGGTGCGGGCCTCGTCCCGCTCGGTCTGCGCCCGGGCGACCTCGGCGGCGGTCTCGGCGCGCAGCTGGGCGAGCCGGCGTTCCACCCCGGCCGGGGAGAGCTCGGCGTGCAGCGCCTCGGTCAGCGTCTCGACGACCTGGTCGAGCCGGTCCACCGCCTCCCAGGTGCGGGCCACCTGCCCGGGCAGGCCGGGGGCGTTGCGGTGCCGCATCCGCGAGTTGCGCGAGGCCCGCTGGCAGGCGCCGTCGTTGTCCCGGCAGTAGCGGAACGGCCGGCCCGCGCCGACGCGCTGGGGCACGTCGCGTCCACAGTGGGCGCAGGGGCGGGTGTCGGCGGGGGCGGGCTGGGCGTCCATCGAGGCGGAAGTCTAGTGCCGGCGCCGGGACGCTCAGTCCCCGGCGCGGGCGGTGCGGTCCAGGGTGTAGCGGCGTTGCAGCAGCAGCGCCGCGAGCATCGCCGCGGCGGGCAGCAGCCCGAAGCCCCAGCGGATCGCGTCCAGCGCCGCGTCGGGCTGGGTGACGGTCTGCCCGGCGGCGGAGGCGACGAACCCGCCGGCGGCCAGGCAGAGCGCGTACACCCAGGGGCCCAGTGCCGCACCGGTGGCCTCGGTGGCCGTCCACACACCGGTGTAGGTGCCGGCGGCCCCGCTGCCGGCGCGGATCACGTCGGGCACCATCGAGAACGGCAGCAGCTGCATGCCGGCGAAGGCCACCCCGAGCACCGCCACGGCGGCCACCAGCACCGGCAGCCCGGCCGGCCGGCCCACCGCCAGCACCAGCGAACCGGCGGCGAACGCGCCCTGGGCGCCCAGCAGCGCCCGCTGCTTGCCCACCCGGCGGGCCACCACCAGCCAGCCGGGGGTGACCAGCAGCGCCGGGGCGACGAACGCGGCCACCAGCACGGTGGTCAGGCTCGGGCGGCCCAGCTCGTACTCGGCGTAGTAGGGCACCCCGGCCAGCACCAGGTGGGTGGTGGTGGACATGGCCAGGTAGGCCGCGACCAGCCAGCGGAACTGCCGGTCGCGCAGGGCGGCGGCGAGCGCCGGCCAACCGCCGGCGTGCGGGGCGGCGCTCGCGGCGGCGGCCCGGCGCAACCGGGCGATGCCGGCGACGCCGACCAGCATGGCGGCGAGCATCCCGGCGGCGAGCAGCACCCCCATCCGCTGGTAGCCGCCGCGGGTGGCGGCGTCCCCGCCGGCCAGCAGCGGGGCCAGCAGACCGGAGACGAGGATGCCGAGCGTCAGCACCACCATCCGGAAGGCCATCAGCCGGGTCCGCTCGTGGTAGCCGATCCGCAGGTCGGCGGGGGTGGCCAGGTAGGGGACCTGGTAGGCGGCGAAGAGCAGGTTGCCGGCGACGAAGAACACCGCCACCCAGGCGGCGGCGGGCGCGCCGGTCAGCCCGCCGGGCACCGCGAAGAGCGCCGCGAAGGCCACCGGCAGGGCGCAGCCGAGCAGCAACAGCCTCCGCCGGTCGCCCCGGCGGGCCTGTTCGACGTCGCAGCGGTGCCCGACCCACGGGTGCAGCAGCACGTCGGCGATCTTGGGCAGCAGCAGCGCCAAGCCGGCCAGCCAGGGGGCCACGGCCAGCACGTCGGTGAGGAAGTAGAGCAGCAGCAGGCCGGGCACGGTGACCCAGATGCCCATGCCGAGTGAGCCGGCGGCGAAGCCGAGCAGCGGACCGCGGGGCAGGGCCGCCGCGTCCGCGCTGGTCGGCTGCTGGTCGAGCCTGGTCATGCCGCGTCTCCTCCCGGCCAATCCAACGGATGCTGGATTGTAGGGGCAGAATGGCCGGCATGACCATGCCCCGACGCCGCCCGGGCCGTCCCCGCCGCGACGAGGCCCGGCAGACCCGTGAGGTGGTGCTCGCCGCGGCGACCGAGCTGTTCGCGCGGCGGGGCTTCGACGCCGTCGGGCTCCGGGAGGTCGCCGCCGCCGCCGGCGTCGACGTGGCCACGGTCTCGCACCACACGGGTACGAAGGCCGAGCTCTACGACGCCTGCTTCGCGCGGGTCTTCGCCGCCGAGCGGGCCGCCCTGGAGGAGGCGACGGCGCACGCCCGCACGGCGCTCGACGCCGGGCCGGGCGAGGCGCTGCGGGCGCTGCACGAGCTGGTCGACGTGTTCGTGGACTTCCTGGAGGACCGGCCGGAGACCACCGCGCTGTGGCTGCGCCGCTGGTTGGAGCCGCAGCGCCACGCCGAGCTGGACGAGCGGTACGCCGCGCCGCTGTACCGGCTGGTCGCCGAGCTGCTCACCGCCGCCGCGGCGACCGGCGCGCTGGCCGAGCCCACCCCGCACGTCACCGTGCGCAGCCTGGTCTGGGCGGTGCACGGGCACGTGGTGGCCCTGGCCGCCGGCGGCGGATCGCAGGCCCGCGAGCGCCGCGAGTTCCGCGCCTTCGTGCACCGCTTCCTCGACGGCCTGTACGGCTCTTGACGCACGGCCCCACCCGCGACCATTATCCGACAGTCGTTGGATTTTCGTGGGTAGGGGAGGCGGGGATGGGCGCACCACCGTCCGTGGCGGTGATCGGGGCGGGCGCGGCCGGGCTGGCCGCCCTCAAGGCCCTCGCCGACGCCGGCGTGCCCGCGGTCTGCTTCGAGGCCGGCGACCGGGTCGGCGGCCTGTGGGTCTACGGGTCGCCCGGCTCGCCGGCGTACCGGACGCTGCACCTGAACACCAGCAGACGGCGGACCGAGTTCGCCGACCACCCGATGCCGGCGCACTGGCCCGACTACCCCGACCACACCCGGATCGCCGGTTGGCTCGCCGACTACGCCGACCGGTTCGGCCTGCACGAGGCGGTACGGCTGCGGCACACCGTCGACCGGGTCGTCCCCGAGGTCGGCAACCGGTGGACCGTGCACGCCGACGGGCCCGACGGGCCGGTCAGCGTCACCGTGGCCGCGGTGGTCGTCGCCAACGGGCACAACCGGGTGCCGAAGCCACCGGTCCCGCCGCCCCCGGGCACCTGCACCGCCCGTCAGCTGCACAGCCACGCCTACCGGGGGCCGGAACAGCTCGCCGGTCGGCGGGTGCTGGTCGTCGGCGGCGGCAACTCCGCGATGGACATCGCCGTCGACGCCTCGTACGCCGCCGCGCGGACCCTGCTGTCGCTGCGCCGCGGCGTGTGGGTGGTGCCCAAGCACCTGCTGGGCCGCCCGTCGGACACCCTCAACGGGGCGCTGGCCCGCCGGCTGCCGTGGCGGCTGCGCCAACGGGTCAGCCAGACCATGCTCACCGCCACCGTCGGACCCCCGACCCGCTACGGCCTGCCCGCCCCCGCCCACGGCTTCCTCCAGGACCACCCCACCCTCTCCGACGGGCTGCTGTCCCGCCTCACCCACGGCGAGATCGAGGTACGGCCCGGCGTCGCCGGCTTCGACGGCGACCGGGTCACCTTCACCGACGGCCGCGCCGACGAGGTCGACCTGGTGATCTGGTGCACCGGCTACCAGGTGGACCTCCCGTTCCTGGACCCGGCGCTGCTCGGCGACCGGCCGGACGCCCTGCCGCTGTACCGGCACGTCTTCCACCCCGACGTGCCCGGCCTGGCGTTCGTCGGGCTGATGCAGTCCACCGGGGCGGCGTTCCCGCTCGTCGAGGCGCAGGCCCGGCTGGTCGCCGCCCAGCTCGCGGGCACGTACGCGCTGCCCGACCCGGCCCGGCAGCACGCCGACATCCGGGCGGAGCTGCGCGCGGCGACCGAGCGTTGGGGCGACCGCCGCCCGGCGATGCGGGTCGACTTCGACGCCTACCTCGCCCAGCTCGCCCGGGAACTCGACGAGGGCGCCCGCCGGGCCGCCGCGACCGCCCGGGTGCCGGCGTGAGCGGGCTGGCCGGACGCCGGGCGGTCGTGACCGGCGCGCACGGCACCTTCGGCCGGCAGCTCTGCGCCGCGCTGGACGCCGCCGGGGCGCGGGTCGTCGGCGTCGACCGCTACCCGGGTGTGGCCGCCGGCGTACCCGTCGTCGGCTGCGATCTGACCGATCCGGCCGCCGTCCCGCCCGTCGTACGCGCCGCCGTCGACCGCCTCGGCGGGCTGGACCTGCTGGTCAACAACGCCGGCGTCGGCGGTCCCGCCCCGGCGGAGCTGCCTCCCGACGAGACGGTCCGCCAGCAGCTGGAGGTGAACCTGCTCGCCGCCTGGCGGACCACCGCTGCCGCGCTGCCCGAGCTGGTCGCCGCCCGCGGCCGGGTGATCTTCGTGGCCAGCCGGATGGCGGTGCTGCCGCTGCCCCTCGCCGCTGCGTACGGGGTGAGCAAGCGGGCGCTGGTCGCTTATGCCGACGCGCTGCGCCACGAGGTCGGCACCCACGTCGGCGTCAGCGTCGTCTACCCGAGCATGGTCGCCTCACCGATCCACGACAGCACCGCGGAGGCCGGTCTGTCGCTGGGCGGGGTGTCCCGGATGGAGCCCGTCGAGGGCGTGGTGGCGGCGATCCTGCGGGCGGCCACCGCCCGCCGGGCGCCCCGGGACGTGGCCACCACGACCCGGGGCCGGCTGGAGATGGCCCTCGCCCGGCACGCGCCCGCGCTGGCCGACCGGATGGTCCGCCGTACCGTCGCGGGCCGGATCGCCGCCGGTGACCTCGACGCGGCGCCGCTGGCCGCCGGGATGGTCCGCCGGCACCGCGACGCCACCGGCTAGCGTGTGCCGGTGCCCGTTCCCGCGTACGTGACCAGGCTGCGCGCCCACATCGGCCACGACCTGCTCCTGCTGCCCGGGGTCAGCGCCGTGGTGCGCGACGACGCCGGGCGGGTGCTGCTGGCCCGGCGCGGCGACAACGGCCGCTGGTCGGTGCCGGCCGGGATCGTGGACCCGGGCGAACAGCCGGCCGACGCCGTCGTGCGGGAGGTCCTGGAGGAGACCGGCGTGCGGGTCCGCGTCGAGCGGGTCGGCGGCGTCGCCACCCACCCGGTGGTCTACCCCAACGGCGACGTCTGCGAGTACCTCAACGTCTGGTTCCGCTGCATGCCGGTGGGCGGCCGGCCGCGGGCCGACGGCGACGAGTCCACCGAGGTGGGCTGGTTCACCCCCGACGACCTGCCGGAGCTGGACGGCTGGGCGCGGCTGCGCATCGACACCACGCTGCGCGAGGACGCTCCGACGTGGCACGCGCGGCCCGGCGAGCGGCACCCGGCGCTGCGCCAACCCGACGCGCTCTGACCGGCCGACCGTCGGAGGCGGGCCGCGCCGGTCAGCCGGTGGCGACGGCGGCCCGGGAGCGGTCGGCGGCGATGCGTACCGCGAGACCGGCGAGCACGCTGCCCATCACGTACCGCTGCGCCCGGGCCCAGCCCGGACGGCGCAGCAGGAACGTCGACACCGAACCCGCGCTGAGCACGATCAGCGCGTTGACGGTCAGCGCGATCACGATCTGGGTGAGGCCGAGCAGCAAGCTCTGCACCGCCACGTGACCGCGCGCCGGGTCGACGAACTGCGGCAGCAGCGACACGTACAGGATGGCGATCTTCGGGTTGAGCAGGTTGGTGACCAGGCCCATGGTGAACAGCCGCCGTGGCCGGTCCGGCGGCAGCGGCGCCGGGGCGAAGGCCGACCGCCCGCCCGGGCGCAGCGTCCGCCAGGCCAGCCAGAGCAGGTACGCCGCGCCGGCCAGCTTCACCGCCGTGTACAGCGGCGGGACCAGGACGAAGACCGTGGCGATGCCGGCCACCGCGGCGGCCAGGTAGACCAGGAAACCGACCGCCACCCCGAGCAGGGAGACCAGCCCGGCCCGGCGGCCCTGGGTCACCGACCGGGACACCAGGTAGACCATGTTCGGCCCGGGTGTCAGCACCAGACCCAGCGCCACCAGACCGATCCCCACCAGCGCGCCCACCGTGACCATCGCCGCACCGCCCTCCCGCGTCCCCGGGACCCGACCCTACGCCCGCCCGCCGCGGGTACGGGACCGGCTCGTCCGGGAATCGCTGCGCCGCTCTTTGCGCCGGGCCGCCCAGCGGTGACACTGCTGTGATGTCCGTCGTCCTGCGGGTGCCCGCCACCGGTTCCGCCGCCGAACTCGTCCTGCGCCCGTGGCGCGACGACGACGTCGACGCGCTGCTGGAGGTCTACCGGGATCCGGAGCTGCGCGCGCGTACCCGCCAACCGGTACAGACCGCCGCCGACGCCCGGCGCTGGGTGGCCCGGCACCGGCAGGGCTGGGCGGCGGGCCGGCGCTTCTGCTTCGCCGTCTGCGAGCCGGACCCGGTAGGTGACGGGCAGCGACTGGTGGCCTGCGTGGTGCTCAAGGACGTCACGCCGGGACGGCCGGACGCCGAGGTGGGCTACTGGACGGCCGCGCCGGCCCGGGGCCGAGGGGTGGCCCCGCGTGCCGTGGACGCGGTGAGCCGCTGGGCGTTCACCCGGTTCGCCGCCGCCGGGCTGACCCGGCTGGAACTGCTGCACCTGGTCGACAACCAGGCCTCCTGCCGGGTGGCGGAGAAGAGCGGATACCCGTTCGTGGAAGTGCTGCCCGCCCGGGCGCCGTACCCGCTCGACGGGCACCGCCACGTGCGCCGGCGGGACTGAGGTCTCGACGGGCCTCACGCCGGCGGCGTGGCGGGCGGGCCGAGCAGGCGCAGCAGCAGGCGCGGCTCGCCGGGCCAGGCGGCGAGCAGCACCTCACGCGGCACCTGCCGGCCCGCGTAGCGCAGCGCGAGCGCGACCACCACGATGTCGTCCAGCGGGCCGATCACCGGGAGGAACTCCGGGATCAGGTCGATCGGGCTGGCCAACCAGAGGCCCGCCACCACGATGGCGACCTTCGCCTTGCGGGGGACCCGGGGGTCGGCGCGCAGCCGGCGCACGGTGGTCAGGCAGTCGGGGATGAACGCGGCCAGATCGCGCAGGATGCCCGGCGGCAGCCGCCGGGCCAGCAGCACCAGCAGCGCCCAGCTGGCCAGCAGGCAGGTCACGGCCACGCCGAGCCCGATCAGCCAGTCCCGCACGTGTGCCCTCCTCCGACCCGCGTCGACCCTGCCGGGAATCTACGCCCCGGCCGGTCGGTCGACCCGTCGGCGGGGAATGCCGGGCCCCTGTCGCGACGCTGAACTCTGTCGGCATCGGCGGATACGGTGGTTCGGGGAGGTAGGGCGACGTGAGCAACGCGTGGGAAGCGGCGGTCGAGGCGCAGATCCGCTCCGCCCTGGAGCGCGGCGAATTCGACAACCTGCCCGGCATGGGCAAGCCGATCCCCGGCCGTGGCCTGCCCTACGACGAGTCCTGGTGGATCAAGAGCTTCCTGGAGCGCGAGGCGCTGCCCAGCACCCTGCTGCTGCCCACCCCGCTGCAGCTGCGTCGCAAGGTCGAGCAGGTCCCCGACGAGGTCCGTGACCTGCCCACGGAGGAGTCCGTCCGGGCGTACGTGGCCGTGCTGAACGCCGAGATCGTCGCCTGGCTGCGCAACCCGACCGGCCCGCGGGTGGTGGTCCGGCCGGTCAACGCCGACGAGACCGTGCAGCGCTGGCGCGCCGAACGGGAGCAGGCCATCGCGGCGCGTACCGTGGCGGCGCCGGTGGAGCAGCCGCGTGCCGCGGGCCGGCGACCCCGACGCCGCTGGTGGCTGTGGGGGCGCCGCCGGGGCTGACCCCGGCGGCGGATGGCGTGGTCACCGCGCCAGCTCTGGCCGCAGCGAGCGGCACACGTCGCTTCCGGCGATGAACCGGACGAACCAACACCTGTTGAGTGACCTGTCTCACCCGCTGTCACAGCCATCGATCACGCGGTGTCTTGGGGTCGAAGCCCTGAACGAAGGAGACACCATGACCGGGAACACCGAGGTCCTCGTGATCGGCGGCGGATACGCGGGCGTCATGGCCGCCAATCGCCTGACGAAGCGCGACGACCTGACCGTGACGCTGATCAACCCGCGCCGGACCTTCGTCGATCGGATCCGCCTGCACCAACTGGTGGCAGGGTCCCACGACGCGGTCGTCGATTATCGGAAGATCCTGGCCGAGGGCGTCCGGCTGGTGGTCGACACCGTGACACGCATCGACGCGGCCGAGCGCAGCGTGACGTTGGCGACCGGCGGCACGGTCGGCTACGACTACCTGATCTACGCGGTGGGCAGTGGCAGCGCCGACCCGAGCGTGCCCGGAGCAGCCGAGTTCGCCTACCCGATCGCCAGCATCGAGGAGGCGCAGCGGCTGCGGCCGGTCATCGACGCCGCGCCTGCAACGGCCGCGGTGACGGTGGTCGGAGCGGGTCCGACCGGCATCGAGACCGCCGCCGAACTGGCGGAGGCGGGCCGCACCGTGACCCTGGTCTGCGGCGAGGTGCTCGGCCCGTACCTGCACCCTCGGGGCCGACGCTCGGTCGCCAAGCGGCTGGCCAAACTCGGCGTGACCGTGCTCGAAGGCCCCGACGCGACGGTGACGGCCGTGACGCGCGATGCCGTGCTGCTCGGTGACGGCCGCGAGCTGCGCAGCACGGTGACCATCTGGACCGCCGGATTCGGCGTGCCGGACCTGGCCGGCCGCAGCGGGCTGAGCACCGACGCCCTGGGCCGCCTGCTCACGGACGAGACGTTGACGAGCGTGGACGACGTGCGCATCGTCGCGGCCGGGGATTCGGCGGCACCGTCGGACCAGCCGTTCCGGATGAGCTGCCAGGCCGCGGTTCAGCTGGGCCCGCAGGCCGCCGAAACAGTGCTCAAGCGGCTCGCGGGTGAGCAGCCCGCGCCCGTCGACGTGGGGTTCGCCGGCCAGTGCATCAGCCTGGGCCGTCGCGCCGGCATCTTCCAGTTCTCCAACAGGAACGACACCGCGATGAGGCTCCACCTCGGCGGCCGCCCGGGCGCGAAGCTCAAGGAGTTCATTTGCAAGAGCATCGCCTGGCAGCTGGCGTACGAGGCACGCAATCCCGGTTCGTGCAACTGGTGGATTAAGGATGACAAGCGCCGGCGGCTGCTGCAGGCCAAGCGCGGCGAGGCGGTGCCCACCCCTGAACGGGCAGCCTGAGCCGCGGGTGGCGTCCCACTTTCGATCATGAGCGACCACGCCACCGACCCGGCGACCGAGACCTTCGTCGCCTACCGCAACCTGCTCTTCACCGTCGCATACGAGATGCTCGGATCGGCGGCCGACGCGGAGGACGTCCTTCAGGAGACCTGGCTGCGGTGGGTCGAGGTCGACGTGAAGCAGGTGCGCGACCAGCGCGCCTACCTGGTCCGGATCACGAGCCGGCAGTCGCTCAACCGGCTGCGCACGATGAAGCGCCGCAAGGAGGCGTATGTCGGCCCCTGGCTGCCCGAACCGCTGCTCACCGCGCCGGACGTGGCCGAGGACGTCGAACTCGCCGAGAGCCTGTCGATGGCGCTGATGCTGGTCCTCGAGACGCTCTCGCCGACCGAGCGGGCCGTCTTCGTCCTACGCGAGGCGTTCGATGTCAGCTACGACGAGATCGCGGCCGCCGTCGACAAGAGCCCCGCCGCCGTCCGCCAGATCGCGCACCGCGCCCGCCGGCACGTCGACGCCCGCCGCCCCCGCCAGGTGGTCTCCACGAGCGAGGCCCGGGCGGCTCTGGAGTCGTTCCAGCGCGCGCTCGAGACCAGGGACCTGCAGGGCATCCTTGACGTCCTCGCCCCGGAGGTCGTGATGGTGAACGACGGCGGCGGCGTCAAGCAGGCCGCGCCGCGGCCGATCATCGGTGCCGACAAGGTGGTCCGCTTCATCGTCGGCGGCTTCGGTAAGGCCGAAGGCGCGCTCACCAGTGCCCCCACCGTGGTCAACGGCAACCCCGCACTCGTCGTGCGCCTGGCCGGCGAGCTCGACGGGGTCCTGGCGGTCCGGGTCGAGGACGCCCGCATCACCGGCCTCTACTACGTCCGCAACCCCGAGAAGCTGACCCGCGTCGAGGCCGAGACCCCGCTCACCCTGCGATGAATACCGGGGCCGAACGGCTCCGCGTGCTACGGGAGTCAACGCCGACGGGGCGGCGTACGCCGACGCGGTGTCGGAGTACGCCGCCCTGACCGGGACGAGCTGCGGGAGGTGGCCCGCGCTGTCCTGGCGGTTACTTCGGGTCGTGGTTGAACTTTGACGTCGACCAGAAGTAGCCGAGCACCGCGAGACCCAGGCACCAGGCGACCGCGAGCCATCCGTTGTGGCCGATCTCGCTGCCGAGCAGCAGACCGCGCAGGGTCTCGATGGCGGGCGTGAACGGCTGGTACTCGGCGATCGGCTGGAGCCAGCCGGGCATGGCGTCGACCGGGACGAAGGCGCTGGAGAGCAGCGGCAGCAGGATCAGCGGCATCGCGTTGTTGCTGGCGGCCTCGGCGTTCGGGCTGACCAGGCCCATGCCGACCGCGATCCAGGTGAGCGCCAGGGCGAAGAGCACGAGCAGCCCGAACGCCGCGAGCCACTCCAGGACGCCGGCATCCGTGGACCGGAAGCCGATGGCCACGGCGACGGCGCCCACGAGGACCACGCTCATGATCGACTGCAGTACGCTGCCGACGACGTGCCCGACGAGCACCGAACCGCGGTGGATCGCCATCGTGCGGAAGCGGGCGATGATGCCCTCGGTCATGTCGGTGGAGACGGACACCGCGGTCCCGATCACGGTGCTGCCGATGGTCATCAGCAGGAGGCCCGGGACGAGATACGCGATGTACTCGGAGCGGTCCGGAGCGCCGCCGCCGATGCCCGCGCTCATCGTGTCGCCGAATACGTAGACGAAGAGCAGCAGCAGCATGATCGGGGTGAGCAGCAGGTTCAGGGTCAACGACGGATAGCGCCGCGCGTGCAGGAGGTTGCGGCGCAGCATCGTGGACGAGTCGCGTACGGCGAGGGAGAGGGAGCTCATCGGACGGCCTCCTTGGCCTGGTGGGGGACGCGGGCGCCGCCGGTCAGGGCGAAGAACACGTCGTCGAGGTCGGGGGTGTGCACGGTGAGGGTGTCGGCGTGCACGTCGGCGGCGTCCAGCCGGTCGAGGATCGCGCGCAGCTCGCGCTGGGTGCCGTCGCTGGGGATCTGCAGGGTCAGCGCCTGGTCGTCGCGTACGGTCTCGCGCAGCGCGCCGGCGGCCCGCTCGTACGCCGCAGGGTCCTCGAAGCGGAGCTGGACGTGTCCGCCGGGGATGAGCCGCTTCAGTTCCTCGGCGGTGCCCTCGGCGGCGATCTTCCCGTCGTTGAGCACGGCGATACGGTGGGCGAGCTGGTCGGCCTCCTCCAGGTACTGGGTGGTGAGGAAGACGGTGACGCCGTCGGAGACGAGCTCGCGGATGATCTGCCACATGTTGTGGCGACTGCGGGGGTCGAGGCCGGTGGTCGGTTCGTCGAGGAAGATGATGCGCGGGTTGCCGACCAGGGTCATGGCGAGGTCGAGGCGGCGCTTCATGCCGCCGGAGTAGGTGGAGGCGGGCTTCTTCGCGGCGTCGGTGAGGTCGAAGCGCTCCAGCAGCTCAGCGGCCGTGCGCTGACCCTCGCGCTTGGACAGGTGGTGCAGGTCGCCCATGAGGAGCATGTTCTCCTCGCCGGTGATCAGGCCGTCGACGGCGGAGAACTGGCCGGTGACGCCGATGGCGGCGCGTACCGCCTGCGGGTCGGCGGCGAGGTCGTGGCCGCCGACGCGGATGTCGCCGGAGGCGGGGTCGGGGGAGATGAGGGTGGAGAGGATCTTGACGGCGGTGGTCTTGCCGGCGCCGTTCGGACCGAGCAGGGAGAAGATCGTTCCTTGGGGGACGGCCAGGTCGACGCCATCGAGCACGACCTTGTCGCCGTAGGACTTGCGCAGCCCGTTCGCCGCGATGGCCAGGTTGGTCATGATGGGTGCTCCTCAGAGGCTGCGGGCGACGATGTCGCCGTAGGCGGTGGTCGCGTGGATGTTCAGGTCGGCGGCGCCCTCGGTGTTCATGAGCGCGTTGTGGATCCGGCCGTGGGTGGTGCCGGCGTCCAGGGAGGCGGAGACTCCGCGGGCGGCGCCGACCGACACGTCGCCGGCCTGGGTACGCAGCACGATGGTGCCGCGCACGGCCTCGCCGATGCGGATGTCGCCCTTCGCGGTGCTGATCTCCGCGGGGCCGTTGAGGCGGCCGACCGAGACGTCACCGGCGGCGGTGGTGAGGCGGACGCTCGCGGCCTCGTCGAGCTTGATCGCGCCGTGCGCGCCGTCGAAGGCGACGTCGCCGAACCGTCCGACGGCCCGGAACTCGGCGCTGGCCGCCTTCACCTTGACCTGGGAACCGGCGGGCAGCTGGACCGTCACCTCGATGGATCCGGAGCTTCCGAGGATCTGGTTCTTCGCCGAGGCCTCGATCCGCAGGACGCCGTCGCCGTATTCGACCTTGGTCTGCTCCGCCACCTTCACGTCGCGGCCCTTCGAGGCGTCCGTGGGCAGGACCTCGACCGTGGTGTCGGTCCGGTCGGCGGCGATGAACTGGACGCGCCCGGCGGGGATGTCGAGGACGGTGGAGATCGGGCTGGGGGTGTCGAACTTCTGCATCGTGCTCTCCTCCTGCGCCTGCTGTTTCTGACACCGGAAACGCTACGTTGCGTTCGAGAATCGAGCAACAAGCATGTTGCGAACAAGCAGTATTAGCGCAGGTGAAAGCCCGAGTTTCGTTGCAACGGCCTTGTTTTTAACGCAACGCTAGCCGCCCTGTTCGTTGCATTGGATGGGGAGTGAACGCTATGTTGGAGGCATCAAAGGAAGCGTGAAGGGAGATCGCGATGCCGGGAGGCCGGCTCACCCAGCAGGAACGCCAGCAGATCGCGCTGGGGTTGGCCGACGGGCTCGCCTACGCGGAGATCGCCAGACGTCTCGACCGTCCCACCTCGACGATCACGCGTGAGGTGATGCGCAACGGCGGCCCCACCGCCTACCGTGCCGACCTGGCCCACCGCGCCACCGAACGCCGCGCCCACCGGCGCAGGCAGGCCGTTCCCCGAGGGCCGCAGGCGCCCCCGCAGGCCCACGGACGCGACGCCGAGGCCGTGCGCGAGTACGAGGAGATGTTCACCACCCTCCTCATGCAGCAGGGCCTTCCCAAGATGATGTCCCGGGTGCTGACCTGCCTCTACACCGCCGACGCGGGCAGCCTCACCGCGTCCGAACTCGTCCAGCACCTCCAGGTCAGCCCGGCGTC
Source organism: Micromonospora sp. CPCC 205739 (assembly GCF_036906795.1). Lineage (NCBI taxonomy): Bacteria > Bacillati > Actinomycetota > Actinomycetes > Micromonosporales > Micromonosporaceae > Micromonospora > Micromonospora sp. CPCC 205739. The sequence goes on from NZ_JBAKHS010000018.1 coordinate 84,330, forward strand.
CATCTCCAAGGCCATCACGTTCCTCGAAAGCCAGGGCCTCATCCGCCGGGAACGCGACGAACGCCGCCGCGAGCGCTACCTCGTCGACGACGACGTCTGGTACCAGGGCACGATCGCCGGCGCCCGATCCAACGCCCAGCTCGCCGAGACCGCACGGCAGGGCGTCAGCATCCTCGGCCCCGGCACCCCGGCCGCCGTCCGCCTCGAGGGCATCGCCCGTTTCCTCGACTTCATCAGCGAGAGCATCACCCGTGCCGCGGAGCAGGCCCGCGAGATCCTCTACACGAAACCCGAAGCGATCTCAGCCGACGCTGCCACGCCAACTTCCGATCGGGGATAGGCGGCAGTACACAGCCACTGGTGCCCGCCGCGGCCTCGTCAGCGTCTCTATCGAACGGTCCGCGATCGCGACCCAGACCATGCCAACAACCCGTTGCAAAAGATTCTTTGCATAGTTACCTTGGCATCATGACCGAAGATCCGCACAAGCCTGGGTACGACTCCACTCGAGACGTAGTTCTCGACGCACGGACGCTACGCGGTGTAGCCCATCCACTGCGCCTGCGGTTGCTCGGCTCACTGCGCCATGAGGGACCGCAGACCGCCACCCAGTTGGCCTCCCGATTCGGTGAGTCCAGCGCAGCGACCAGCTACCACCTCCGCACACTGGCCGCTCACGGCTTCGTCACCGACGCGCCCGAGCTGGGCCGCGGCCGGGAACGCTTCTGGCGAGCCGTGCATCGCTCGACCTGGTTCGACGCTCCCGACCGGGACGCGCCGGAGCGTGAACTCGGCAAGGCGTACCTGCGCACGGTCGCGCGGATGTACGCGGAGAACGTCGAGCGGTCCATCACCGAGCTGGCGGACTGGCCGCAGGAGTGGGTACGGGCGGCCAGCATGAGCGACCTCACGGTCAGCCTGAGCACCGCCGAGGCGCAGGAACTCGCCGACGACGTGATGGCCCTGCTGGTGCGGTATCGGGACCGGGCGGCGGACCGGGCCAGTGACGGATCGGAACGCGTCGCGATGACCACGCAGTTCCAGATCTTCCCGCGGCGCGGCCAGCTGGACGCGCTGTTGGCTACTCGGACCGGGTCCGTCGACGAGCCCGTCAACGCGGGAAATGAATCCTCCGGCACCGCGGCCGATGAACCCTTCGGTGCTGCGGACGGGGACCGACCGTGAGGGGGCGGTCCGCGTACGGGTTGCTCATCGCCCAGGCGGTCTCGGTCACCGGCACCCGGATGTCGGTCGTGGCGGTGCCCTGGTTCGTGCTGCAGAGCACCGGCGACCCCCTTCTGACCGGCGTCACCGCGTTCGTGGAGATGGGCGCCCTGGTCGCGGCGCGCGTACTCGGCGGACCGCTGGTCGACCGTATCGGGCCGCGGATGGCCAGCGTCGGCGGTGACCTGATCGCCGGGCTCGTGCTCGGCGTGGTGCCCCTGCTGTACGCCGCCGGCCTGCTCGCCTTTCCGGTCCTGCTCGTGCTGGTCGGGGTGGTCGGGCTGTTCCGCGGGCCGTCGGACAACGCGAAGTACGCGATGGTGCCCGACGTCGCGGCCGCGGCCGGCTGGAGTAACGAGCGGGCCGCCGGGCTGGCCGACAGCGTGCACCGCCTCGGGTCGCTGATCGGGGCGCCGTTGGGCGCAGTGCTGATCGCTGTGGTCGGCGCTCCCGCGGTCATCGCGCTGGACGCGGCCAGCTTCCTGCTCGCCGCCGCGCTGGTGGCGACACTGGTCCGGGTCCGGCGGGCCGAACCCGACCCGGCCGAGGTGGGCCACCGCGCCGGTGTCGGTGGCTACCTCGCCGACCTCGGGGCCGGGCTGCGCTTCGTCCGGCGTGATCCGCTGCTACGGGCGATCGTCGCGATGGTGCTGCTGACGAACCTGCTCGACCAGGCAATGACGGCGGTGCTGATCCCGGTATGGGCGGCCGAGCGTTTTGACGACGCCGCACCCGTCGGGCTTGTGTTCGGCGCGCTGAGCGCCGGAGCTTTCGTAGGGTCGCTGCTCGTGTCGGTGTACGGCGCGCGCTTGCCGCGGTGGCGCACGTACGCCGTTGCCTTCCTGTTCGGTGCCGTCCCGCGGATCTTCGTGCTGGCGCTGCCGGTCGGACTGCCGGTCATCGCGGGCGTCGCGCTCGTCGGCGGGGTGCTGATCGGGGCCATCAACCCATTGCTGTCCGCTGCGGAGTTCGAACGCATCCCAGCCGGCCTGCGGGCACGTGTTCTCGGCGCGGTCGGCGGCCTGGCCTGGGCCGGTATCCCGCTCGGCGGGCTCGTCGGCGGCGTGCTCGCGTCCACGCTCGGCGCCACCGGCGGCATCCTCGTCGTGGGAACGGCGTACCTGCTGGTCACCCTGGACCCCCTGATCCGCAGGCGCACCTGGCGGCTGATGAACCGGCAGGCTCCAACCACCGCCCCGGTCTCTGTGCCGGCCTGACTCCGGCGTCACCGGCGCGAACCCAGGGGCGAACGGCGGCGACCTGTCACCCTCGCTCACAACCGGATCCCTTATCGCTCAGGAGCGGTCAGCCTCGCGCCGCCAGTTCGGCAGCCGCGGCGGCCGGTAGCCGTCAGCGTCGAGCTGGGCGAGTTCGCCGTCGGTGTGGACAGAGTGGGTGCCGTAGAAGTGCACGTTCCCGTGGTGGGTGGGCCGGATGTGGGTCGGCAGAGCGTGTTCCGCGCCCATCCGCCAGATCTCGTGAGACTCGGCCACCTCAACCGCCAGGTCCCCTGAGGTTCCGCCAGCTCAGCCGAGACCTGACACCCCCGCAAGAAGACTTCGTAGCCTGCCAGTCGAGGGCTGGCGATCGATTATCGGATTACCGGTAATAACAATCCAGTAAGTCACCTGGACATAAGGGGCGAACCGCCGATGCATCATAATGTCTGTTCTGTTGATTCCTACTGCAGCGATAGGTATTTAGTGCACGACGGAGCAAGGTCACGCCCGCGACGGTCCAGGCCGATCCACAGAGGTGGGTACGGCACGAGCCGGGCCACTGCTCGCTTCGCCGCGCTGGCAGACTGCACCGATGATCGACGAGGCAGGTGACGAGAACACCCTGGACAGCAGTGAGTTCGTTCCGGCCGAGGGCGGTGAATGGCGGGGGCTGTTGTTCGAGAACCCGGCGCTAGGACTGGCGCCGCAGCTGACCTGGAGCTTCCACTTCCCGTTCCAGCCGGTGTCACGCGATCACGGGAGCAGCCCACTCACCCTGGACCTCGAGTGGCTGCCGATCCCGGCGGACGGGTGGCGCAGCATGGCAGGCCGGAGTGCCGGCAGCTCACAATTCGCCGAGCCGGGCGAGGCCAGCGTCTACTACTTCGCGCACCACCGCTATGACGCGATCGACCTGCAGATACTGGAGCAGCGCGACCTGGCCATCCATGTCCGGGCGAACGTGTCCGGTGACCTGGACGGCCTGGGAGTCGAACCGGTCGTCGCAGACGCGTGGTTGCGTTTTGCCGGCATCACCGTGTCGCTCAGCGACACGGTGACCGCCGATGCGGCCCTCGCTCGGCTCAGCGAATTCTGCGACATCACCGGGCTGGCGCAGGCAGCGGATCCGGGCGGGATCCACTTCCGGTTCGCTCCCGCTGGCCCCGTCGGATAGGTGCGCCGGTGCGCAACGCGGAGTTCACCGATCCTCGGCTCGTCGCGGTCTACGACGTCGAGTGCCCGTGGGGGCGCGACGACGACTTCTTCCTCGCCGAGGTCGGCGCCGCCCCGGCCGCCCGGGTGCTGGACTTCGGCTGCGGCACCGGCCGGCTGGCCCTGGCCCTGGCCGCCGCCGGGCACACCGTCACCGGCGTCGACCCGGCCCGCGCCTCACTGGACGCCGCCCGCGCCAAGCCCGGCGCGGACCGGGTCACCTGGATCGAGGGTGGCGCGGAGGTGCTGCCCGCCGGGGCGTACGACGTGGCGCTGATGACCAGCCACGTGGCGCAGTTCGTGGTGGACGACGACGAGTGGCGGCGGGTCCTGGCCGCGCTGCGCCGGGCGCTGCGTACGGGTGGTCGGCTGCTCTTCGACTCCCGGGACCCGGCCGACCGGCGCTGGGAGCGGTGGAACCCGGTCGACTCCCGCCGCCGGGTCCACCTGCCCGACGGGACTGCCGTGCTGACCTGGACCGAGGTGACCGACGCCCACGCCGGCGTCGTGCACTTCACCCGCCACTTCCGCTTCCCGGACGGCGAGCGGCGCGGCGACGCCGTGCTGCGGTTCCGTACCGAGGGGGAGCTGCGGGGCACCCTCGCCGGCGCGGGCTTCCGGGTGCAGCGGATCGACGGTGGCTGGCAGGGAGAGCCCGTGGGTGCGGGCGACGACGGCGAGTTCGTGGTGGTGGCGACGGCCATCTGAGGGTCGACCGGTACCACCGGCGGGCGCGAGCAGGTGGCGGAGAGGGAATCGGGTTGGCGGCGCGGCGGCGCTGCGGTTAGCTTGCCCCGATGCTGATCAGAGAGTTCACCGACGCCGACTGGCCGCAGGTGTGGCCGATCGTGCAGGAGGTCGTCGTCGCGGCGGACACCTTCGTGTACGACCCGGGGCTGAGCGAGGAGTCGGCACGCGCCATGTGGGTGGAGTCGCCGCCTGGGGTGACCGTGGTCGCCCTCGACGGTGACCGGGTTCTCGGCACGGCGAAGATCGGCCCGAACAAGCCCGGGCCGGGCGCGCACGTCTCCACGGCGAGTTTCATGGTGTCCGCCGCCGCGCGGGGTGAGGGCGTCGGCCGGGCGCTGGTCGAGTACGCCCTGGACTGGGCACGCCGGCAGGGGTACGCGGCGATGCAGTTCAACGCGGTGGCCGAGTCCAACAGGTGGGCGGTCGAGCTGTACCGGCGGCTCGGGTTCACGGTGATCGGCACCGTGCCGGAGGCGTTCGCGCTACCGAGTGGGGAGCGGGTCGGCCTGCACATCATGCACCGGTTCCTCTGAGCCCTCCGGGGGACACCCGCGCGGGCGTGGCGGTGCCAGGATGGGCCGATGAGCGATGAGCCGATCGACCTGGCGGTGGCGCTGGCCGGATTCGACCAGTTGTGGAGCCCGCGGATCGTCACCCGGGTCAACGACTACGACGTGCGGATCGCCAAGGTGGCCGGGGAGCACGTCTGGCACGTCCACGAGCAGACCGACGAGTTCTTCTTGGTCCTCGACGGGGAGCTGCGGATCGCGCTGCGCGACGGTGCGGGAGAGCGGACGGTGGTGCTGCCCCGCGGCGCGGTGTACGTGGTGCCGCGCGGGGTGTCGCACCGGCCGTCGTCGGTGGGCGGGGCGTCGATTTTGATGTTCGAGCCGTCCGGCACGTCCAGCGTGGGGGACCGGCACGACGAGGTCCCCGACCACGTGGACGCGACCACCGGCCACCTCCTCTGACCGGTCAGCCCACCGGCGCGCCGGCCCGTTGCGGCGCCGGCGTGGCGGGCCAGGCCAGTCGGCGTACGCCGGGCACGGCGGCGGTGCCGGCGCAGGCGAGCGCGACGAGCACCGCCGCCCCGGCCAGCGGCGCGGGTGTGCCCCAGGCGTCGGCGGCCAACGGGGCGACGGCGTAGCCGATCGGCATCGCCCCCAGCGACATCAGCCAGTCGTACGAGGTGACCCGGGCCAGCACCTCGGGCGGGAACTGCCCCTGCACCACGGTCTCCCAGATCGGGTTGAGGAAGCCCAGCGCGGTCAGCGCGAGGCAGTACGCGGCGATCACCGCCGGGGCGGGCGCGGCGGCGGCCAGCAGCGCCAGCGGGACCGCGTACGTGGCCAGGGCGAGGTTGCCGACCAGGACGGGCCGGCGGGGCCGGAACCGGCTGGCCGCCAGCGATCCGGCCAGCATGCCGACGGCGCCGCCCTGGAGCATGAGCACCCACACGCCCTCCCCGCCGAGGCGGTCCACGGCGACCGCGGGGCCGAGGGTCATCAGTACGGCCGCGGCGCCGTTCCACACGCCGTGCCCGAGCAGGCTGGTCCAGTACCAGTCCCGGCCGCGCACCTCCCGCCAGCCGCGCACCAGGTCGGCGGCGAGGGAGCGGCGCGGCACCGGCACGTGCCGCACCCGGATCGCGGCCAGCAGCAGGGCGCTGACGGCGAAGGAGATGCCGTCGAGGACGAACGCCCAGCCGGGGCCGGTGGCCCAGATCAGCAGGCCGGCCAGGGCGGGTCCGGCGAGCCGGCTGGCGTTGGCGGTGACCCCCAGCAGGGCGTTGGCGCGCTGCCGCCCGTCGGCCTGCACGGTGCCGGCGACCAGCGGCGACGCGGTGGGGATCGCGAAGGCGGAGGCGGCGCCGCCGAGCGCGGAGGCCACCGCCACGTGGGTCATCGAGGGGGCGTCGGCGAGCAGTTCCACCCCGACGGCCAGTTGGGCGACGCAGCGCACCAGGTCGGTGACCACGGCGACCCGTTGCGCGTGGAACCGGTCGGCCACCACGCCGCCCAGGGGCAGCAGGAGCAGCCGGGGGACCATCGCGCAGGCCAGCACCAGGGCCAGCGAGCCGGCGGAGCCGCCCGCTCGCAGCACCGCCAGGGCGAGGGCGACCGGTACGACGGCGTCGCCCAGGGCCGAGACGGTGCGGCCGAGGAAGAGCAGCCGGAAGGGGCGCGTCCGGAGGGGATGAGTCACCTCCGCAATGTATTTCGGCGTCGAACATTTCGTCAACGAATATTTTGCCGTCGACGTACAGTGGCGGTCATGACCGCACGCGACCGCACCGACCGGCACATCGAGCGTTGGCTGCCCGTGCTGCCGGATCTCGACCCCGACGTCGAGGGCGCGGTCAGCCGGATGTCCGGCTTCACCCGGCACCTGCGCGCGGTCAAGGACCGCTGCCTGGCCGAGCTGGGTCTGCCCGCGCACGAGTACGACACGCTGCACGCCCTGGCCGGGCGGCGCGGCCGGGCCACGCCCGGCGAGCTGGCCGACGACATGGCGATGGCGCCGGCTTCGGTGACCGCCCGGGTCGACGCCCTGGTCCGACGCGGCTTCGTGCGGCGGATCCCGTCGACGGTCGACCGCCGGCGGGTCGACGTCGAGCTGACCTACACCGGCCGCGCGGCCTGGCACGCGGCGATCGAGGTGATCGGGCACGAGGAGCACCGGCTGCTCGGCGTGCTCAGCCCGGACGAGCGTCGACTCCTGGCCGATCTGCTGCGCCGGGTCTGCCTGCCCGCCGAGAGCACCGCGAGCTGAGCGGCCCGGAAATCGCCTGGCGCCGGCGGCGACGAGGCTGGCAGGGTGGCCGGCATGACGGCCCAGGTTCTGGCGGGTGCCCTCGCCGACGACGTACGGCGACAGGTCTTCGCGGCGATCGTGCTCGGCGCCGCCGACGCGTCGGCGGTGGCCGACCGTACCGGCCTGCCGGCCCGGCAGGTGGTCACCGCGCTGCGGCGGCTGGTCGAGGCCGGGGTGGTGGCCGGCGCGGACGGTGACCTGCGGGTGGACGCCGACCTGCTCCGGGAGGCCGCCCGCGCGCCGGTCGCGGCGGCTCCCGTCGCCGGGGAACCGGCGGAGCGGGTGCTGCGCACCTTCCTGCGCGACGGGGTGCTGGTGCGGCTGCCGGCCCAGCGCGGCCGGCGGCGGGTGCTGCTGGACCGCATCGTGGGCTCGTTCGAGCCGGGCGTGCGCTACCCGGAACGAGCGGTCGACGAGATCCTGCGGCGCTGGTGCGACGGCGGCGACGCGGACCACGTGACCCTGCGTCGATACCTGGTCGACGAGCAGTTGCTCGCCCGGGAGCAGGGGATCTACTGGCGGACCGGCCCGTGACCGTCCGGGACGGAAACCATCCCGTCCCGGACGGTCTTGTTAGCCTCGGGGCATGACCTCGCGCTCGCCCGGTGGCCCACCTGACCTGATGTTCCTGCTCTCCTGGGCGAGCCACGCGTTGATGGCCGAGCACGCCGCCGGCCTGGCCCGGCTGGGCATCTCCCCGCGGGCGCACTGCGTGCTGCTGAAGGCCCAGCCGGGCGGGCTCACCCAGCGGCAGATCGGCGAGCTGTGCGGGATCGACAAGACCACCATGGTGGTGACCCTGGACCAGTTGGAGGGCGCGGGGCTGGCGCGCCGCCTGCCCTCGCCGAGCGACCGGCGGGCCCGGCTGGTCGAGGTCACCCCGGACGGGGAGAAGGTCCTCGACCAGGCGCAGGAGATCGCCGCCCGGATCCAGCAGGACGTGCTGGCCACCCTGCCCGAGCCCGACCGCGCCGTGTTCCTGCGCGCGATCAGCGCCCTGGTCGGCGGCCGACTCGCCGGCGGTGGGGCCTGCGGAGTCCGCCCCGCCTGCTAGTTCCGAGCAGGATAGTTCCGAACAAGATTATCTGGTACGGTCGCACCTGTCTGGTTCCCTGACCGAGGAGCACGCATGACCGCGACCGCGCATCCCGCCACCACGAACCCCTCCCTGCGCCGCCGCGCCCTGGGCGTGGCCGTCACCGTCCTCACCTGCGTCGTGCTCTGGACCGTGGGCGCGGTCGCCGGAGTCGACTACACCGTGGAGAACCCGGGGCAGCCGGCGTTCGTCGTCGGCCTCGTGCCGGTCGTGATCTTCTCCCTCGGCTCGGCGCTGGTGGGCTGGGCGGGACTGGTCCTGCTGGAGCGCTTCGCCGGCCGGCGGGCCGGCGTCATCTGGATCGCGCTCGCCGCGCTGATCGCCCTGGTCTCCCTCGTCCCCGTGGTCGCCACCGAGGCCACCACCGGCGCCAAGGTGACGCTGGGGGCGATGCACCTGGCGGTCGCCGCGGTGCTGATCGCCTTCCTGCCGAAGCGGGCCCGCTGACGAGCGACGCGTGACGGCGGCGCCCCCGCTTCGGGGGCGCCGCCGCCGCGTCTCGGGCCACGGCGGAATCCCGTTGACCCCGGCGCGAGGATCGACGGGTGCGCACCACGTGGACCCTGATGCCGGCCCGGCCCACCGACCCTGACGCGGCGGAGCTGCTGTGGCGGTACTTCGAGGAGATCGTCCGCCGCTACCACCGCCGGCCCGTCCGGCCCGGCGAGGTCGAGGCGGCGATGGCCGAGTCGGCCAGCGGCGACCTCGTCCCGCCGACCGGGCTGCTGCTGGTGGCGTACCGCGACGGCCGGCCCGCCGGCTGCGCCGGGCTGCGGCTGCGGCCCGACTGGGCGGAGTTGACCCGGGTCTTCGTGCATCCCGATCACCGGGGCCAGGGCGGCGGCGCCGCGCTGCTGGCCGCCGCCGAGCGGCATGCCCGGACGCTCGGGGCCGACCGGATCCGGCTGGACACCCGCGCCGATCTGGTCGAGGCCCGCGCCCTGTACGCCCGGCACGGCTACGTCGAGATCCCCGCCTACAACGACGACGTGTACGCCGAGCACTGGTTCGAGAAGCTCCTCTGCGAGTTGACGCCGCGCGGACGAGGCGCTAAATAGAGAAGAGGAAGTTGAGTCTGACGGGCTCAACTGTAGAGACCTTCGGCCAGGAGAACCGAGGAGGCACGACCATGCTGATGCGTACCGACCCGTTCCGTGAGATCGACCGGCTCGCCGAGCAGTTCTTCGGCACCGCCAGCCGTCCCGCGGTGATGCACATGGACGCCTACCGCGACGGCGACCACTTCTACGCCGCGTTCGACCTGCCCGGCGTCGACCCCGACAGCATCGACTGCACCGTCGAGCGCAACGTGCTGACCGTCCGCGCCGAGCGGCGCCGCCCCACCGGCGAGAACGTCGAACTGGTCGCGGCCGAACGCCCGATGGGCACCTTCACCCGGCAGTTGTTCCTCGGCGACACCCTCGACGCCGACCGCCTCGAGGCCGGGTACGACAACGGGGTGCTGACGCTGCGCATCCCGATCGCGGAGCGCGCCAAGCCCCGCCGGGTCACGGTCAACGCCGGCAACGGGCACAAGCAGCTCACCGTGTGACGGTGGCGCCGCCGGCGGAGGAGTCCACCGGCGGCGGGTAGATGGCGGCCATCGCGTGGGCGCTGGCCGCCATCAGCTGCCGCAGCTCGGCCGGGGCGAGCACCTCCACCTGCGCGCCCAGCTTGAGCAGTTCGGTGTGCCCGTGCCGCACCGACTCGATGGGCACCGTCGTGTGGAGCCAGCCGTGCGCGTCCGCCTCGCCCGCCGCCGCGCGGGCCGCCCGGCTCATCGCGGGCGGGAAGACGTACGCCATGAACTCCAGCGCGGCGGTGGTGACCCGCACCTGGGCCTCGTCGCGGTAGACGCCGCGCTCGTACCGGTCGGCGCACTCCCGCCACGCGGCGGCCAGGTCGAAGTCGGCGGGCCGGTCGAACCGCTCGTCGAGCACGGTCAGCGCCAGGATCGCCCCGACCCGGTAGGTGCGCACCTGCTCCCCGGCGCGGGCCACCAGGTACCAGCGGCCGGCCTTGAGCACCACCCCCAGCGGCGCCAGCACCCGACTCACCTCGCGGGGGCGCTTCCACCGCCGGTAGCGGACCTCGACCAGGCGGTCCGCCCAGATCGCCTCGGCCAGCGCGGCCAGGTGCGGGGTGGGTTCCGGGTCCCGGAACCAGCCGGGCGCGTCGAGGTGGAACCGCTGCCGGATCCGGTCGCCCTCGTCGGCCAGACCCGCGGGCAGGGCCGCCCGCAGCTTCAACTCCGCCGCGGTGAGGACCGCGCCGAGGCCCAGTTCCGCGGCCGGCCCGGGTACCCCGGCCAGGAACAGCGCCGCCGCCTCGTCGGAGGTCATCCCGGTCAGCCGGGTGCGGTAGCCCCCGAGCAGCCGGTAGCCACCGGCCGGGCCCCGGTCGGCGTACACCGGGACGCCGGCGGCGCCGAGCGCCTCGACGTCGCGGTAGACGGTACGGACGGAGACCTCCAGCGCGTCGGCGATCTCCTGGGCGGTCATCCGCCCCCGGGCCTGCAGGAGCAGCAGCAGGGAGACCAGCCGGCTGGCGCGCACCCGACGACGGTAGCGCGGCGCCGACGATCCGCTCGGGCGCGCCTCGTGGTCATTGGCCGCCGGGGCTGAGAGGCTTTTTCACATGCTGCGTTCCGACGTCCCGGTCCTGCCCCGCGCCTCGGCCCGGCCCGCCCTGCCGAGCGGGCCGGTCGACTTCACCGAGGCGTGGCTGCGCAACCGGCGGCTGTCGGAGCACACCCGCGCCGCGTACCGGCGGGACATCGCCGGCTGGCTGGCCTGGTGCGCCGCCCGCGAACTCGACCCGCTGCACGCCAACTTCCTCGACGTCAACGCCTACGGCCGCGATCTGGAGGCCACCCTGGGCGCCCGGACCGGCCGGCCGCTGACCCCGGCGACCGTGGCCCGCAAGCTCTCCGCGCTCTCCAGCTGGTACGAGTTCCTGGTCAAGCTGCGGGCGGTGGACGCCAATCCGGTCTCCGGCGCCGACCGGCCGCGCGTCGACCGGGACCACTCGGCCACGGTCGGGCTCACCCCGGAGGAGGTGGACGCGTTGCTGGCCGCCGCCGACGCCGACAGCGGCCCGACCGCCGCCCGCAACCGCGCCGCCATCGCCCTGCTCGCCGATCTCGGCCTGCGGGTGGGAGAGCTGGTCTCGCTGAACCTCGACGACCTGGGCGCCGAGCGGGGGCACCGCAGCGTGCGGTTCGTCGGCAAGGGCGGCAAGCCGCGCCGCCGGGCGCTGACCCCCGGCACCGCGTACGCCGTGGACGCGTACCTGGCCGCCCGGGCCGCCGCGCAGGGGGTGAGCGTGGAGCAGCTCACCGGCCCGCTGCTGGCCACCGCCACCGGCGGCCGACTGGACCGGCACTCGGTGTTCCGGCTGGTCCGCCGGCTGGCCCAGGTCGCCGGCATCCCGGCGGCGGCCAAGTTGTCCCCGCACTCGCTGCGGCACGCCTTCGCCACCACCGCCCGCGCCGAGGGCGTGCCCTTGGAGGATGTGCAGGACGCGATGGGTCACGCCGACCCCCGCACCACCCGCCGCTACGACCGGGACCGGCACAACCTCGACCGCGACCCGGCGTACGTCATCTGGGCGGCCCGGGCCCGCCGCCGTGGCTGACGCCGCCGGTCCGCGCGCCGGGCGGGTGTCGGCCCCCGCTCGTACGGTGCGGGGATGCGACACGGACTGGAGATCCCCTGTGGTGGCCGGGGCATGAGCGCAACGCTGCTGGTGGAGCTCGGCGAGCTGGCCGAGCGGTCCGGCTGGGACGCGGTGTTCCTGGAGGACTACCTGATCCACCACGACGGCGACGACCCGCCCACCTTCGACCCGTGGCTGCTGCTGACCGCGATCGCCGGGCGCACCGGGCGGATCCGGTTGGGCACGGCAGTCACCGGGCTGCCCCGGCGGCGGCCGGCGAAGCTGGCCCGGGAGGTGCTCACCCTCGACCACCTCTGCGCCGGGCGGGCTCAGGTGGCGGTCGGTGTCGGGGACCCGGCCGACCGGGGGTGGGCCGCGTTCGGCGAGCCCACCGACCTGCGGCTGCGCGCCGCCATGCTCGACGAGGGCCTCGACGTGCTGGTCGGGCTGCTCGGCGGGGAGCGGGTCGAGCACGCGGGCCCGCACTACCGGGCCGACGGGGTGGCGCTGCGGCCGGCGCCGGTGCAGTCGCCCCGGGTGCCCGTGTGGGTGGGCGGCAGCACCCAGGCCAGGGCGGTGCTGCGCCGGGCGGCCCGGGCGGACGGGATCGTGCCGTACAAGCTCACCGACACCGACGGCTGGTCCGACTTCACCCCGGACGAGGTGGCTGAGCTGGTGGCCGCGCTGCCGGCGACGCGGGCCGGCGGCGCGCCGTTCGACGTGGCGATCGGTGGCCGTCGCCGCCGGGAGGACGAACGGGCCGAGCGCGCCTACCTGTCCGAGCTGGCGGGCGCCGGCGCCACCTGGTGGCTGGAGTACGTCCCGGCCGGCGACCCCGCCCGGATGCGGGCGGCGGTCGCCCGTGGCCCGCTGCGCTGACCACGAGACGGCCGCCTCGGCCGGGCCCCCCGACCCGGCCGAGGCGGTGCGTCAGCCCTGCGGGCGGGGGCAGATGCAGAACGGCTGACCCACCGGGTCGAGCAGCACCACCCAGCGCCCGTCGCCGGGCTGGAACTCCGGCTTCGTCGCGCCCGCCGCGACGAACTCCTTCTCCGCGACGGTGAGGTCGTCGACGTAGAGGTCGAGGTGGTAGCGCTTGGCGGAGGTCTCGTCGGGCCAGCGCGGCGGAACGAAGCCGGCCACCCGGCCGAACCCGACCGAGACGCCGTCGGGGCTGCTGATCATGGCGTACTCGGGTTCGCTGTGGGTGATCTTCCAGCCGAGGACGCGGTGGTAGAACTGCGCGTGCGCGGCCGGGTCGGAGCTGTCCAGGTTGACCATGGCGAGGTCGGCGGTGACTGTCATGACCGGCAGCCTGCCGCAGGTACCTGACACCTCCTGGCAGGTTCAGCCAGCGGATCAGGTCGGGCGGCAACGCTCAGCAGAGCAGATCCAGGCGGTGGGGCGATGTTCCTGCGCGGATCGGACCGTGCGCATACGGTCGCAGGTGATGGGCGGTCAGCAGGCGTGGACCCGACCGGCCCGGCCCCGCCGGCCGGTGCGCACCGGTCTGCTCCTCGGTGGCCTGACGATGCTGCTGTGCCTGGTCGGCGTGGCCGGGTTGGGCGCCTGGAACCTGCAGGTGGTCACCCAGGCCGGCGGGCCGGTGCGGGAGACCGCCGACGGGTTCTTCCAGGAGGTGTCCGCCGGCGAGGTCGAGCGGGCCTACGACCGGCTCTGCGCGCAGTCCCGCAGCCGGTGGAGCGAGGTCGGCTTCGCCGGCTGGGTGAAGACCCCGCCGGTGGTCACCGGCTACGAGATCCTGGACGTGTCGGTGCGCACCAAGGCCGGCCGCCCGATCGGGGAGGTGACGGTCCGCGTCACCCGCGAGGGCGGGGCCGCCGAGGAACGCCGGCTGCCGGTGGTGAAGGAGGACGGCGAGTGGCGGGTCTGCGGGGACCCGTTCTAGGAGCGCGGGCCCAGGTCGCCCGAGCGGTAGTGCCGCCGGCAGAGCACCTGGTAGCGCACCTCGGCAGTGTCCGCCGTGTCACCGATGACGACCTGCGCGCCCTCGCGGACCACCCGCCCGTCGACCACCCGGGCGTTGAGCAGCCCCTCCCGGCCGCACCAGCAGAGCACCTCGATCTGGATCCGGGCCACCTCGTCGGCCAGCTCGAACAGCCGCTGCGCGGCGGGGAAGAGGCAGGACCGGAAGTCGGTGGCCAGGCCGAAGGCGTACACGTCGACGTCGTAGCCGTCGACCAGTTCTGCCATCTGCTCCACGTGCTCGACGTTGTAGAAGGACGCCTCGTCGCAGATCAGGTAGTCGACGCGTACCCCCTCGGCCCAGGTGTCACGGACCAGCGTCCGCAGGTCGAGCGAGTCGGTGACCTCGACGGCGGAGTGGGCCAGGCCGATGCGGCTGGTGACCTGCGGGCCCAGCGACCGGTCGATGCGGGTGGTGACCAGGCCGCGGCGGCCCTGCCGGGCGTGGTTGTAGTTCATCTGCAACGCCATGGTGGACTTGCCGGAGTCCATCGGCCCCCAGAAGAACTTCAGCGCGGCGGCGTGCAGCGGCCGCCCGTCGACACCGCGGGCGGCGGCACAGCCGATGCCGTTCTCGTCCGGGCCCGGCAGGGGTCGGGCCAGGCAGGTGGGGGCGGCAGCGGCGTCGTCGGTCACGTCGGGGCAGCCTAGTCCATCGAGGCGCCCCGATCGGGTGGGCTCAGAGCACCCGGGGCGGGGTGTTGCCGGCCGCGACGATGGCCCGGCGGATCGGCACGGCCGCCAGCAGCGCGAAGCCCAGCACGAAGAAGATCAGCAGTGAGACCAGGCCCACCCGGTAGGAGGCGGTGAGCTGGAACACCAGGCCGAAGGCGAGCGGCCCGAGCCAGCTGGTGCCCTTGTCGCTGATCTCGTAGAAGCCGTAGTACTCGCCCTCCTTGCCGGCGGGGATGAGCTGGCTGAACAGCGACCGGCTCAGCGCCTGGCTGCCGCCGAGGACCAGGCCGATCGCCGCGCCGAGGGCCATGAACGGCAGCGGCGCCTCGGCGGGCAGCCGGAACGCCGCGATGATCACACCGGTCCAGAGCACCAGCGACAGCAGCACCGTCTTCCACGCGCCGATGCGCCGGGCCAGCGCGCCGAGGGCGAGCGCCCCGCCGAAGGCGAGGAACTGCACCAGCAGGATCGTCACGATCAGGGTGCTCTGCCCGAGCTTCAGCTCCTCGGTGCCGTACTGGCTGGCCAGGGTGATCACGGTCTGGATGCCGTCGTTGTAGACCAGGAAGGCGAGCAGGAAGAACAGCGTCAGCGGGTACGCCTTGATCTCGCGCAGGGTGCGGCCGAGCTGCCGGAAGCCGTCGGTGAGCACGTTGCCGCCGCCGGCCAGCGCCGCGGCGGTGGGGCGTTCGCGCAGCCAGCGCAGCGGCACCAGGGTGAACACCGCCCACCACACGCCGGCGGACACGATGGACCAGCGGGCCAGGTCCAGGGTGCGCTGCGGGTTGCCCTCCTCGCTGAGCAGGGTGACCGCGACCAGGTTCAGCGCGAGCAGCAGTCCGCCGCCGAGGTAGCCGATGGCCCAGCCGCGGCTGGAGATGCCGTCGCGTTCGTCGGGGCCGCCGAGCTGCGGCAGGAACGAGTTGTAGACCACCACCGCCGCGCCGAAGGCGATGTTGGCGATCAGGAACAGCGCCCCGCCGAGCAGGTACCGCTCGCCGGTGACGAAGGCCATCGCGATGGTCGCGCCCGCACCGGTGAACGCCGCGCCGGCCAGCAGCCGCTTCTTGTGCACCGACCGGTCGGCGATCGCCCCGACCACCGGCAGCACGAAGACGGTGAGGAACACCGACAGCGAGATCAGGTACGGGTAGTAGGAGCCGGCCGCGACCCGGATGCCCAGCGGGTGCACGTAGCCGTCGCAGCTGTCCGCGCCGAGTTCGCAGCCGGCCGCCAGCTCGGTGACGGTGGTGAGGAACGGGCCGAGGAAGACCGTGATGACGGTGGTCTGGAAGGCCGAGTTGGCCCAGTCGTAGAGGTACCAGCCACGGCGCTCCCGACGGGTGCTCGCCGGCGGCTCCAGCACCGCGGGGGTGACGGTCTCGGCCATCGGGTTCCTTTGCCGGTAACTCAGGCGGCCCAGTGGCCGCGGCTGCGGTAGACGTCGCGCAGCACGCCGACGTGATCGGTCATGATGCCATCCACACCACGATCAAGTAAGTCGTGCATCTCGGCAGGTTCGTCGATCGTCCAGACGTGCACCTGCAGGCCCAACCGGTGGCAGTAGGCGAGGAACCGGCGGTCCACCACCGGCACCCGGCCGTAGCGTGGCGGCACCTGCGCGGCGACCACCGAGGGCGGCAGCCGCAGCCGCCAGCCGTGCAGCGACGCCAGCCGCAGCCGGGCGACCCCGCGCATGCCGAGGCCGGTCGCGACCCGCCCCTCGGTCAGGGCCCGCAGCCGGATCAGCCGGGCGTCGCTGAACGACGCCAGCAGCACCCGCTCGGCCGCGCCCGCCCGCGTCACCGTCTCGACCGTCGGCTCGACGCCGCCGTCGGCCTTCACGTCGATGTTGAACCGCACCTGCGGCCACGCGGCCAGCACCTCGTCGAGCCGGGGTACGACCGCGGCGCCGCCGACGCGTACCGAGGCGAGGTCGGCCCAGCGCAGGTCGGCGATGCGCCCCCGCTCGCCGGTGACCCGCTCCAGGCCGGCGTCGTGGAAGACCACCGCCACCCCGTCGGCGGTGCCGTGCACGTCGGTCTCGACGTACCGGTAGCCCAGGCCGATCGCCCGGGTGAACGCCTCGACGGTGTTCTCGTCGCCCTCGGCGGCGCCGCCACGGTGGGCGAAGGCCAGCGGCGCGGGCGCGTCGAGGTAGCCGGGTCGGGTCAGCACGCAGCGCAGTATGCCCCGCGCCGGTGGCCCGCGGATGACCGGCCGGCGAGCACCCGACGTCGCCGCCGCCGGTGCGGAGTACGGTGCCCACCGGAGTCGCGGCGCGTCCGCCGCGACCGGCGTGAGGCGGGGGAGACGCGCGTGCGGCCGAGCATCCTGTTCGTCACCGACCTGGCGTACCCGGCGCAGGGCCGCCGCTACGGCGACGAGGACGTCTTCCTGACCTCCCGGCTGCGCGAGGACTTCGACCTGGCGCTGTGCCATCCGCGCGACGCGGCCGCCCTGATGGACCGCTTCGACGCGGTCGTGGTCCGCAACAGCGGCCCGGTGCTGGCCTACCGGGAGGCGTACGAGGCGTTCCGCGCTGCCGCGCTGGCCGGTGGCGTGCGGGTGTACAACCCGCTGACCGGCCGGGGCGACATGGCGGGCAAGGGCTACCTGGTGGAGTTGACCGCGGCCGGCGAGCCGGTCATCCCGACCGTCGACCGCCTCGCCGACCTGGACCGGTTGCCGGCGACCGACGAGTACGTGGTCAAGCCGATCGCCGGCGCGGACTCCGTCGGCCTGCGCTTCGTCCCCCGCGACCGCCTCGCCGGGGCGGTGGACGGGCAGTCGCTGATCCAGCCGCGCGTGCGGTTCCGGTACGAGGTGTCGTTCTACTTCGTCGACGACGCCTTCCAGTACGCCCTGTACGCCCCGGACCCGCAGCGGCGGTGGGCGCTCGCCCCGTACGCGCCGACCGGAGCCGACCTGGACTTCGCCCGCCGCTTCGTGCGCTGGAACAGCCTCGCGCACGGCGTGCAGCGGGTCGACGCCTGCCGCACCGCCGACGGCGCGCTGCTGCTGGTGGAGCTGGAGGACCTCAACCCGTACCTGTCGCTGGATCTGCTCGACGCGCCGGTGCGCGCGCAGTTCGTGGCGGCGCTGACCGCCTCCCTGCGCCGCTTCCTCGCCGCCGGGTAGCGGCGGGTCAGCGCAGCCAGCCGCCGGTCAGGTCGGTGACCGCCGTCCCGGCGAGGTCGGCCAGCTTCACCCGGACGAACTCCCGCGCCGTCGTCGAGGTCTGCGTGCGCGGCGGCGGGGTCGGGCCGGTGACGACCGCGACGACGACGGTGGCGGCGTCCGCCGAGGACTGCGCCGCCGCGAATATCTCCGCGCTGCGGTCGAGGTACGCGCGCAGCGCCGGGGCGTACACCCCGGCCTGCTCGAGTGCGCGGTCGCGGTCGATGCCGACGTTGGCGATGAACTCGCTGGCCACCGGGCCCGGCTCGACCACGGCGACGGTCACCCCGACGCCCGCCGCGACCGGCGCGAGGGACTCCATGAACCCCTCGACGGCGAACTTCGCCGCGCAGTACGCCTCGTTGAACGGCTGCCCGATGACCCCGCTGACGCTGGTGACGCTGACCAGCCGGCCCCGGCTGGCCCGCAGGTGCGGCAGCGCGGCCCGGCTGACGTGCAGCACCCCGAAGAAGTTGACCTCCATGACGGCGCGCACGTCGTCGACGGTCTCCTGTTCCAGGGTGCCGACGTGCCCGGCGCCGGCGTTGTTGACCACCGCGTCGAGCCGCCCGTACGCGGCCACGGTCTCGGCCACGGCCGCGGCGGCCGAGTCGGCGTCGGTGACGTCGAGGCGGCGTACGTCGATCAGGTCGGCGACCCCGGCGGCGTCGGCGGCGGCACGCAGCCGGTCGGCGCGCCCGAGGTCGCGCATGGTGGCCACGGTGCGCCAGCCGGCGCGCGCGCAGCCCAGCGCGATCTCCAGGCCGATGCCGGTGGAGGTGCCGGTCACCAGTACCGTCTGCTCGCTCATGTCTGCCTGCCTTTCCTGGTGGAACGCCTGCGGGCAGGGTCTCACCGTTCCGGGCCGCGCGAGGGCAACTCCGGGTTGCCCGACGTGGGGAGCGGACACTAGGTTCGATGTCGTGACTGCCGGGTCGGCCATGGGCCACGAGCGGACAGGGCACCCGGCCGGCGCGTGAGCCCCGGGTGGGCCCGAGGCCCGCCACGCGTGTGCTCCGCCCGTCGCCCCCGCCGCGACGCCTCCGCGATCCTCACGCACCACGGCTCGCCCGTCGGTGCCGCCTGCCGCGCGTGCCGTCCGTCGACGTCCGCGTTCCCCGCCTTTTCGCACCCACCGCGCCGCCACGCGGCGCGCCCACCCGCCCGGAGTACCCACACCACATGCCGAACGACCTCAACACCCAGGTCATCGAGGAGTTCCGCGCCAACGCCGGCCGTGTCGGCGGCTGGTTCGAGGATGCCCGACTGCTGTTGCTCACCACCACCGGGGCACGGACCGGCGCCCCGCACACCACCCCGCTGGGCTACCTGCCCGACGGCGAACGGGTCCTGCTGATCGCCTCCGCCGGGGGCGCGCCGCGGCACCCGCAGTGGTTCCGCAACCTGGTGGCCGACCCGCTGGTCACCGTGGAGGACGGAGTCTTCACCTGCCGGGCCCGCGCCGAGGTGCTCACCGACGCCGACCGGGACCTCGCCTTCGCCCGGGCCGCCGAGGCCGACCCCGGGTGGGCCGACTACCAGGACCGGGCGGGCCGCCGGCTGCCGGTGGTGGCGCTGGAGGCGCTGCCGGGTCCGCCGAGCCCGCCGCCCGGCCCGCCTGGCGCGGCGCTGATCGCCGTCCACGACGCGTTCCGCCGCGAGCTCGCCCTGATCCGGCAGGAGGTGGCGGCGGCGGGGCCGACGATCGGCGCGCAACTGCGGGTGAACTGCCTGACCCTCTGCGAGGGGCTGCACGGGCACCACCAGCGCGAGGACGGGGGCATCTTCGCCTGGCTGGCCCACGAGCGGCCGGACCTCGCCCCCGTGCTCGACCGGCTCGCCGCCGAGCACCGGGCGATGGCGGCGCTGCTGGACGAACTGCGCGCCGTGCTGGCCACTCCCGCCGTCGACCGGGACGCGCTGGGCCGCGAGGTGGACCGCCTGACCGGCCAGGTGCAGGCGCACCTGGCGTACGAGGAGGAGCAGCTGGTGCCGCTCCTGGACGCCGCCGGCGGGTGACGTCGCCGCCCGGCGGGGGTCAGGCCGCCGGGCGGCGGCGGTGGGCGCGGCTGGTGTCGACGGGGCGGCCCGGGTCGACGTGCCGGGGCCGGTCCGGCTCGTCGGGGCGCAGCGGCACCAGCGCGTCGGTGATCGCGTCGATGATCCGGTCGGTGCCCCGGCGGGCGGCGCCGGGCGCGCCGTGGGCCAGGTCGTGCACGTCGAGCGGTTCGCCGAAGCGGACCCGGATCACCGGGCGGCGTAGCAGCGACCGGGCGACGCCGCGCAGCACGCCCTTGGGCGCCTGGTAGGGCAGCACCTCGTGCGAGCCCCACTGGGCGACCGGGACGATCGGGGCGCCGCAGGCCAGGGCGAGCCGGGCGGCGCCGGTCTTGCCGCGTTCGGGCCACAGGCCCGGGTCCAGGCCGATGCGGCCCTCGGGATAGACCAGCACCACCGAGCCGCGGGCGACCGCGGCGGCGGCGTCGTCGAAAGCCCGGTGCACGGCGGCGGTGCCCCGGTCGACGCGCAGGTGCCCGGCGTGGCGCATCAGCGACCCGACGACCGGGGCGCGGAAGAGCCCGCCGGTGGCCATGATCCGGGGGGCGATGCCGCGGGTCTGACAGGCCGCGGCGAGGACGGCCGGGTCGAACGGGCTGATGTGGTTGGCGGCCAGGATCAGCGGGCCGCGGCGCAGGTGCTCGGGCACGTCGCCGCTGACCTCCAGCCGGGCCAGCAGGGCGAGGAGGAGGCGGGCGAAGACCTGCACGGCGCGCCAGAACAGCGGCGGCCGCCAGGGGGCGGTCGGGGTGTCCATCAGTGCTGGATGGTCGCACGTCGCCGGGTGAGGGCGGGCACCGATCCCGGGCCGGGTGGCAGAGGTGATCAGGGTCATTGGTCCCGGGTCGGCTCGGGCCCCCCGGCCCTGCCCGAATCTCTACGACGCGCAGTAGTATTTACTACGTCTCGTAGTATGAACAGCTGGGGGTTTCTGGTGGACGCGTTGGACGTCGCCCGCTGGCAGTTCGGTGTCACCACCGTCTACCACTTCCTATTCGTGCCGCTGACCATCGGCCTGTCCGTGCTGGTGGCCATCCTGCAGACGCTGTGGCACCGCACCGGCAACGAGCGCTACCTCAAGCTCACCAAGTTCTACGGCAAGCTCTTCCTGATCAACTTCGCGATGGGCGTGGTCACCGGCATCGTGCAGGAGTTCCAGTTCGGCATGAACTGGAGCGACTACTCCCGCTTCGTCGGGGACATCTTCGGCGCCCCCCTCGCCATCGAGGCCCTGGTCGCGTTCTTCCTGGAGTCGACCTTCATCGGCCTGTGGATCTTCGGCTGGGACCGGCTGCCCAAGCGGGCGCACCTGGCCAGCATCTGGGCCGCCGCGATCGGCACCAACCTCAGCGCGTACTTCATCCTCGCCGCGAACTCGTTCATGCAGAACCCGGTCGGCTACCGGATCAACCCGGAGACCGGCCGCGCCGAACTCACCGACTTCCTCGCCGTGCTCACCAACAAGGTCGCGCTGATCACCTTCCCGCACACCCTGGCCGGCTCGTTCCTGGTCGCCGGCTCGCTGGTGGTCACCGTCGGGCTCTGGCACATGATGCGCAACCGCGGCAGCGCCGACGCCGGGGCGTACCGGTTCGCCACGAAGTTCGGCTCCTGGGTGGTGCTGGTCTCCGCCACCCTGGTGATGATCACCGGCGACATCCAGGGCAAGATCATGACGCAGGTGCAGCCGATGAAGATGGCCGCCGCCGAGGGCCTCTACACCACCGAGAGCCCCGCCTCGTTCTCCGTGCTCACCGTCGGCAGCCTCGACGGCACCCGCGAGGTGTTCGCCATCAAGATCCCGTACCTGCTGTCCTACCTCGGCACCGGCGACCCCAACGGCACCGTGCAGGGCATCAACGACCTGCAGGCCCAGTACGCCAGCCAGTACGGCGCCGGCAGCTACACCCCGATCATCCCGGTCACCTACTGGAGCTTCCGCTTCATGATCACCTTCGGGATGGCGGCCGCCGCGATCGCCCTGCTGGTGCTCTGGTCGCAGCGCAAGGGCCGCACCCCCACCAGCCGGTGGCTGCTGCGCGCCGGCCTGGTCATGCCGGTGCTGCCCCTGCTCGCCAACTCCTTCGGCTGGATCTTCACCGAGATGGGCCGCCAGCCCTGGATCGTCTTCGGCGAGATGCTCACCCGCGACGGCGTGTCCCGCAGCGTCTCGCTGACCGAGGTGCTCACCTCGTTCACCGCCTTCACGCTGATCTACGCCACCCTCGCGGTCATCGAGTTCAAGCTGCTGGTCCGCTACGCCCGCGCCGGCGTACCCGACCTCACCCCCGATCCCGCGATCGACGACAGCCACGACGACGCCGAGCGCCCGCTCGCCTTCGCCTACTGATCCGGAGCCCACCGTGGAACTGACGACCGTCTGGTTTCTCCTCGTCGCCGTGCTCTTCACCGGCTACTTCATCCTCGAAGGCTTCGACTTCGGCGTCGGCATGCTGCTGCCCGTGCTCGGCCGCGACGACCGGGAACGCCGCGTCCTGATCAACACCATCGGCCCGGTCTGGGACGGCAACGAGGTCTGGCTGATCACCGCCGGTGGCGCCATGTTCGCCGCCTTCCCCGAGTGGTACGCCACCCTCTTCTCCGGCTTCTACCTGCCGCTGCTGCTGATCCTGCTCGCCCTGATCGCCCGCGGCGTGGCCTTCGAGTACCGGCACAAGCGCCCCGAGGCGTCCTGGAAGCGCCGCTGGGACACCGCCATCTTCGTCGGCTCCGTCGTACCGGCGGTGCTGTGGGGCGTCGCCTTCGCCAACATCCTGCGCGGTGTGCCGCTGGACGCCGAGCACGAGTACGTCGGCGGGCTGGTCGACCTGCTGCACCCGTACGCGCTGCTCGGCGGGGTGACCACCGTGGCGCTGTTCCTCACCCACGGCGCGGTCTTCATCGCCCTGAAGACCACCGGCGAGGTCCGGCAGCGCGCCGGCGCGCTCGCCGTGCGCCTGGGCGTGGGCGCCGCGGTGGCCGCGGTGGCGTTCCTGACCTGGACGCTGAGCATCCGCTCCAGCGCGGCCGCCGTCGTGCTCGCCGTCGGCGCGGCGCTCGCGCTGCTCGGTGGTTTGGCCGCCGCCCGGGTACGCCGGGAGGGCTGGGCGTTCACCGGCACCGCCGTGGCGATCGGCCTGGCCGTGGCGACCCTGTTCGCGGCGCTGTTCCCGAACGTGCTGCCCTCCACCCTGGACGCCGCCGGCACGCTCACCGCCACCAACGCCGCCTCCACCCCCTACACCCTCAAGATCATGACCTGGGTGGCGGTGATCTTCACCCCGATCGTGCTGGCCTACCAGGGTTGGACGTACTGGGTGTTCCGCAAGCGGATCGGGGTAGTGAACATCCCGCAGCACTGACCTGCGGGGGCGCGGGACGCGGGGCCGGGGCGAGGGGGTCGCACCGGCCCCGCGCGCTGCTCCCACCGAAAATCGCTGCACCGGCAAGATCCGGCGCCGCTATGGTGGCCCGATGTCCGACACCGTGCACGTGCGTGAGCTCACCGACGACGAACTCACCGACGCCTGGAACCTCGGCCGGCACGCCTTCGGCTCCGACCCGCAACCGCCACCGCACGTCACCGTCGCGGTGCCCGGCATGACCCGCTACGGCGCCTTCGACCACACCGGCCGGCTCCTGGGCAAGGCCGTCGACCTGCACCACGAGCAGTGGTGGTCCGGTCGGGCCGTGTCCGCCGCCGACGTCGCCGGGGTCGCCGTCGCCCCCGAGGCCCGCGGCCGTGGCGTGGCCCGCGCGCTGCTCACCGGCCTGCTGCGCGGCGCCCATGACCGCGGCGCCGCGGTCAGCGCGCTCTTTCCCACCGTCACCGCCCCCTACCGCGCCTGCGGCTGGGACGTCGCCGGGGTGCTGCGCACCGTCGACCTGCCCACGGTGGCGCTGCCCCGGCACCGGCCCGCCCCGCACCTCACCGTCCGCGCCGGCACGCCCGCCGACCTGCCCGCCGTCGTCGCGCTCTACGAGCGCCTCGCCCGGGACCGGTGCGGGCTGCTCACCCGCCGCGGCGCGCTCTTCGACCGCCACTACCGCGGCGACACCCTGCCCTTCGACGGCCTCACCCTCGTCGAGGACGACGGGCAACTCGTCGGCTACGCCGGCTGGGACCGCGGCCGCGGCTACCGCGCCGACGCCGTGCTCACCGTCGAGGACGTCTTCGCCACCACCGCCGAGGCCGCCCGGGAACTCGTCGGCGTCCTGGCCAGCTGGCACAGCGTCGCCCCGAAGCTGCGGCTGTGCCTGCTCGACGGCGACGCGGTCTCGGCCCAGCTACCGCTGGAAGCCCTGCGCGAGCACGAACAGGAGCCGTGGATGCACCGGCCGGTGGACGTCGCCCGCGCCGTCGCCGCGCGCGGCTGGCCGGCCCACGTACGCGGCCACGTCGAGTTCGCCCTCACCGACGAGCTCGCCGACTGGAACAGCGGCACCTGGCGGCTGGAGGTCGCCGACGGCGAGGCGCAGCTCACCCGCGTCACCGCCGAGGTCGACCTGCACCTGACCGTACGCGGCTTCGCCCTGCTCTACAGCGGCGCCAGCACCGCCCGCTCGGTCGCCGACGCCGGTCTGCTGCGCACCGCGGCCGACCCCCGGGCCCTGGACCTGCTGGCCGCCGGGGGAGCGGCGCAGCTGCTCGACTACTTCTGAGCCCACCCGCACCTCGGCCGGGCCCCCCTTCACGTGGGGGGCCCGGCCGACGTCGAGCTGCGTCAGTGCGCGTGGTGGTAGGCGTGGACGACCGCGTGGCCCTTGCCGCGCGAGATCAGCCACCGGTTGACCGGGGTGGTCAGCACGAACGCCACCAGCAGCGCGAACCCCAGCGACGCCCAGAACACCCAGCTGGCCAGCCCGGCCTCCATCGCGCCGGGCACGGCGAGCATCACGGCGTTGTCGAGGATCTCCATCACCGCGATCGACACGGTGTCGGCGGCCAGGGCCACCGTCAGCGCGGCACGCACGCCCACCCCGGCGCGCAGCACCCCGCGCATGGTCAGCGCGTAGCCGAAGACGAACGCCAACGCGACCGCGAGGACGACGGTGGGCAGGGCGGACCAGCCCAGCGCGGTGCCGATGACCATGCCGAGCACCTCACCGATCGCGCAGCCGGTCAGGCAGTGCAGGGTGGCCTGCGCGGCCATGCTCCATGACGTCGCTGCCGCCGTGGTCGGCGCGGCGCCGGTGGGCGGGTGGTGGCCGTGCTCGGCAGTGGCGTGGTGCTGATGGGTCCCGTGATCCATGACAGGGCCTCCCTTCGATGCCACCCACCATACCCCCCGGGGGTATATTCGGGAAGGCGCTGTTGCCGCGCTCACTCGCCCGACCAGACCGACCGACGGCGTACACCGCATCCCGACCTGGGTCGGGATGCGGCGCACGCCGTGCCCGTCAGCGCGCCTCGCGCAGCTCCGCCAGGCGGGCCTCGATCTCCGCCAGCTCCGCGCGCAGCTTCTCCGCCTGCTGCTCCGCCTCCGCCCGCTCGGAGGCCAGGATCTGCTCCACCGCCTCCTGCACCCCGGGCACGTCGACCAGCGCCACCATCTTCAGCGCCTCCGCCGGCTTCACCACGTACGGCTTCGCCAGCGCCTTCGCGCCCTGCTGCGCCGCCACCGTCCACTCACCGTCGGCGTACGCCAGGGTCACCGTCAGACCCGCCGGGCCCTTCGGCTTCGCCGCCTTCACCGCGCGCCGGGCCGGCTTCGCCTCCACCTGCTGCTCCACCTTCGACTCCTCCCGGCGCGGCGCGGGCACCCGGTCCAGCACGAACTCCGGCGCCGCCGTCGCGGCCGGCGGCTGCTCCACCTGCGGCTCCGGCTTCGGCTCAGCCGCCTTGCGCCCCGTGCCCCGCGGCGCCACCGCCACGTCGGCGGGGGAGAAGGGCAACTCGTCACGGCCGAAGCGCACCACCACGAACTCTTCGGACACCTCGGGGTCGGTCAGCTCCACCACCTGGCCCACCTGACCGGCGATCTGACCCGCCGAGGCGGTGAACACCACCTTGGGCTTCCGCCCGGCAGCCAACGCCTCCCGGATGCCGTGCACCTCGTCCTCGGACAAACCCTGGCCCGCCATCACAGCCCTCTTCCGTACACGTGTTTGATTGCTGCCTTGATACCAGCCGGGCCCGACAACCGGAAGATCAACCCCCCAGTGCCCGCAACGCCCCGTCGGCGTGCTCGTTCATCCCCAACTCGTTGTGAATCACCGCGAGCACCCGCCGGTCCGGCCCGATCACGAACGTCATCCGCCGCATGCTCAACGGCCCCAACGGCAACCGACGCCGCACCCCGAACCGCTGCGCCACCACACCGTCGACATCGGACAGCAACGGATAGTCGAACCCGTGCCGCCGCGAGAACTCCGCCTGCTTCTCCACCGGATCGCGGCTGATCCCCACCCGCTGGGCGCCCACCGCCGCGAACTCCGCCGCCAGGTCCCGGAAGTGGCAGCTCTCCGCCGTGCAGCCCCGCGTCATCGCCGCCGGGTAGAAGAACAACACCACCGGCCCCGCCGCCAGCAGCTCCGACAGCCGCCGCGGCGCACCCGTCTGGTCCGGCAGCGCGAAATCCTCCACCAGGTCACCGACACCCACACCCACCGCGCACCTCCACCGATCGACCGACGACGCGCGGTGAGCCTAAGCGATCAACCCCACACCTCGGCCACCTCGGCGGCCACCGCCTCGGCCTGCGCGAACCCCGCCCGCGCCGCCGCCGCCCGCCGCGCCGGGTCCAGCACGTTACGGCCGATCGCCGCCCGCGCCGCCCGATCCGGCGACACCACCGCCACCCGCGCCGCCGACCGCAGCGCCGACACCTGCGCCGCCAACCGCGGCATCGGCCCGAAACCCGACGTCATCGGCGCCAGCACCACCACCCGCTCCGCGCCCGCCGCCAGATCCGCGTTCACCGTCGAGCGCACCCCACCGTCGACGTACCGGCGGTCGGAGATCGTCACCGGCGGCCACACCCCGGGCACCGCGCAACTGGCCGCCACCGCGTCCACCAACGACACCCCGCTGTCCGCGTCGAACACCACGAACTCGCCCGAGTGCGCGTCCACCGCCGTCACCAGCAACCGCCGCGCCGGCCACTCCCGCACCGGCAACCGGGCCTCGATCACCGCCCGCCGCGACGCCTCCGACGGGGTACGCGCCGCCAGCGCCATCGCCCCCACCCGCGCCCGCGCCCGCGCCGCGTCCCGGGTACGCCCACCCGCCCACACCAGCCGCGCCACCGCCGCCCAGCCGAACCGCGCCGCCACCCCGCCCTGCGGTGGCGCCAGCTGCGCCTCGTACGACTCGGCCACCGGCCGCCCCGAACACAACTGCGCCCCCACCACCGACCCCGCCGACGTCCCCACCACCAGATCCGCGTCCGCCAGCGCCACCCCCCGCCGCGCCAGCCCCGCCAGCAGCCCCCACTCCCAGGCCACCCCGGTCACCCCGCCACCACCCAGCACCAACGCCCGCGACATGTGTGAGCACCCTCTCCGTGACCGGCCCGTGCCCGAAACGGTAGCGTCGCCACCACACGGGGGCAGGGGAGCGGTCCATTGAATCCGGTCACGGTCATCACCGGCGGCAGCCGCGGCATCGGCGCCGCCGTCGCCCGCCGCCTCGCCCACGACGGCCACCACATCGCCATCGGCTACCGCCGCGACCACGACGCCGCGTCCGCCGTCCTCGCCGACATCCACGCCCTCGGCCGCCAGGCCGTCGCCGTACCCGCCGACACCACCGACCCCGACCAGGTCGCCCGGCTCTTCGACGCCGCCGGCGACCTGGGCCCGCTCACCGGGCTGGTCAACAACGCCGGCGTCACCAGCCCCATCGGCGCCTTCACCGACCTGCGCCCCGACGACCTGCGCCACGTCGTCGACGTCAACCTCATCGGCTACGTCCTCTGCGCCCAGCAGGCCGCCCGCCGCCTCACCACCGGCGGCGCGATCGTCAACATCTCCTCCGCCGCCGCCACCCTCGGCAGCCCGGGGGAGTACATCCACTACGCCGCCGTCAAGGCCGCCACCGACACCCTCACCATCGGCCTGGCCAAGGAACTCGCCCCGCAGGGCATCCGCGTCAACGCGGTCGCCCCCGGCCTCATCCGCACCGACATCCACGCCCTGTCCGGCATGCCCGACCGCCCCGACCGCAACGCCGGCCGGGTACCGATGGGCCGACCCGGGGAACCCGACGAGGTCGCCGGCGCCGTCGCCTGGCTCCTCGGCCCCGACGCCGCCTACACCACGGGAGCGGTGCTGCGGGTCGCCGGCGGCATGTGACCGAGCCCCGCGCGCGCTAGTCGGGCCTGCGCCGATCGTCACGGTCGGTGCCGCGCCCGGGTGAGGCATGCACCCCCGCCGGCCGGGTAGGCACCCCCGTGCCCAGCGGACGGATCGGTGACCACGGTTTCCTGGCGGACGGTCGCAGCGCGGTCCTGGTGGACCGGGCCGGCTCGGTGAACTGGTGGTGCCCGCAACGCTTCGACGGGCCCTCCGTCTTCGGACGGCTGCTCGACGACGACGCCGGGCACTGGTCGATCCAACCGGAGGGCCACTTCACCTGCGAGCGGGCCTACCTCGAGGACACGCTCGTGCTGCGCAGCACCTTCACCACCGGGCAGGGCAGCGTGGCGGTGACCGACGCCCTCGCGCTGGAGCCCGGCGCGCGCGGGCACGACATCGGCCGGCGCTCACCGGGGGTGCTGGGCCGGGTGGTCGAGGGGCTCTCCGGCGAGGTGCCAATGCGGCTGGACTACCGGCCACGGTTCGAGTACGGGCGGGTCACCGCGTACCTGACCCAGCACGACGGCGTCATCGAGGCGGCCGCCGGCGGGTCCCGGCTCAGCCTGCGCGGCGACGTCCCACTGGAGTGCGGGCAGGGTGACGCCACCGCCAGCTTCACCGTCCGGGCCGGCGAAACCTACCGCTTCACCCTCGGCCACACGCCGACCTACGACTCCGGTCCGCCCGCGTCGCCCGACGGCGACCGGGTGGTCGCCGACGCCGTCGCCGGCTGGCGCTCCTGGGCGGACCTGCACCGCGACCAGTACCGCGGCCTCTTCCGCGACCAGGTGCGGCACAGCGCCATCATCCTGCAGGGCATGACCTATGGGCCCAGCGGCGCGATCGTCGCGGCGGCGACCACCTCGCTGCCCGAGAAGCTCGGCGGGGACCGCAACTACGACTACCGCTTCGTCTGGGTCCGCGACTTCAGCCTCACCCTCCAGGCCCTCTGGCGCGCGGCCTGCCCGGACGAGGCGAACCGGCAGTTCGCCTGGGTGGCCCGGGCGATGGGACGCATCGGTGACGAGCCGGTCCCGATCATGTACGGGGTACAGGGCGAGCGGGACCTCACCGAACACCCCCTCGACCACCTCTCCGGGTACGCCGACAGCCGGCCGGTCTTCGTGGGCAACGACGCCTGGAAGCAGCGGCAGAGCGACGTGCTGGGGGAGATCCTCGACGCGGCCTGGCTGATGCGCCACTACCTCGACCCGATGGCGCCCGAGGTGCACCACCTGCTGCGCGCCCTCGCCGACCAGGCGACGCGGGACTGGCGCCGGCCGGACTCCGGCATGTGGGAGGCCCGCGACGCCGAACGGCACTACGTCTCGTCGAAGGTGCAGTGCTGGACGGCGCTGGACCGCGCGGTCCGCTTCGGTCCCCGCCTCGGCGACCAGCACGACGTGGCCCGCTGGGCCGCAGCCCGCGACGAGATCCGCGAGGCCGTCCTGACCCGGGGCTGGCACGAGGAGCTCGGCGCGTTCACCGGGGCCTTCGACTCCGACGACCTGGACGCCTCGGTGCTGCTCATGCCGCTGGTCGGCTTCCTGCCGGCCGACGACCCGCGGATGCGCTCCACCATCGCGGTGATCGAACGCGAGCTTTCCCACGACGGGCTGCTGCGCCGCTGGAACGGCGACCCGGCAGGCTTCGTCATCTGCTCGTTCTGGCTGGTCAGCTGCCTGGGGCTGGCCGGTGAGGTGGACCGGGCCAAGCAGCTCTTCACGCAGCTCGCCGCCCGCGTCAACGATCTGGGGCTCTTCGCCGAACAGATCGACCAGGCCACGGGGGAGCAGCTCGGCAACTTCCCGCAGGCCTTCTCGCACATCGGGATGATCAACGCCGCCGGCCGGCTCACCGAGGCCGCCGAACGGCGCGACGCCGCCGGCCGGCCGAGACAAGCCGTGCGGGCTGAACCAGCTCGATGATCACCGGTGCTGCCGTCACCCGTAATGACCTTGAAGAATTGGGGCTTTCCGGTGATTTCGGGCGATAGCTGGTCGAGGATGGGCTGCAGGGCCATCGCAGAAAGAGGAGCCGACAGCGTGGACATGAAGCTCGAATTCATCGTGCTGCCCGTCGCCGACGCCGGCCGGGCCAAGGACTTCTACAAGTCCCTGGGCTGGCGGGAGGACGCCGACATCGGCGAGGGAGAGGGCCGGGTAGTGCAGATGACCCCGCCCAGGTCGGACTGCTCGGTCATGCTCAGCCGCACCCTCACCACGGCCGCGCCCGGCTCCGTCCAAGGCCTGTACCTGGTGGTGGACGACATCGAGGCGGCCCGGGCCGAGCTGGCCGGCCGCGGCCTCGACATCAGCGAGATCTTCCACCAGGCAGCCGGCGGACTGCCCCTCGCCAACGGCGAAGGACGCGCCCCGGGGCTCGCCCCGGACCGCGCCAGCTACTTCTCGTTCGCCTCCTTCAAGGACCCGGACGGCAACGGCTGGTACCTCCAGGAAGTCACCACCCGCTTCCCCGGCCGGCTGTGGTGACCACCGGACCGGCGGTTCTCGCGGAGGAGTCGCATGCAAGCCACCTATGACTCGGTGCCCGATCTGGCCGCCGCGCTGCGCCGGGCCGCGGCCGCGCACGGCCGCTTCGAGGAGGAGATCGGGAAGGCCGACCCGGACTGGCCGGACTGGTACGCGCAGTACATGGCCGACGAGCAGGCCGGGCGTACCGGCACGGCCGGCCCGGAAGCTGGCACCTGAGCAGCCGACCTCCGCAGCAGCCCGGTCCGGCGCAGACACGCACCGGTGGGACACCGGCGGGCGTGCTGGGCAACTGCCGCGCCACGTGGCACGATCACGCAGGTGACCAGCACACCCGCCGCCGCGCAGCGCCTGCGCGACCTCGCGCTGCTGCGCCGTGTGCGCGACCGGATCGACCGGGAGTACGTGCAGCCGCTGGACGTCGAGGCGCTCGCGCGGGGCGTGAACATGTCGGCCGGGCACCTGAGCCGTCAGTTCCGGCTGGCCTACGGCGAGTCGCCGTACTCGTACCTGATGACCCGGCGCATCGAGCGCGCGATGGCGCTGCTGCGTCGTGGTGATCTCAGCGTCACCGAGGTCTGCTTCGCGGTCGGCTGCGCGTCGCTGGGCACCTTCAGCACCCGCTTCACCGAACTGGTCGGCATGCCGCCCAGCGTCTACCGGGACCAGGCGGCGCACGCGACGGCGGGCATGCCACCGTGCGTCGCCAAGCAGGTCACCAGACCGGTCAGGAATCGAGAAGCGCCGGCTCCCGACCCGCATCTAGCGTGACCGCCATGGACATCAGCATTCACTCGAGCTTCCTTCCGCACACCGACCCGGACGCCTCCCTGACCTTCTACCGCGACACCCTCGGCTTCGAGATCCGCAACGACGTCGGATACCAGGGGATGCGCTGGATCACCGTCGGCCCCGCCGGCCAGCCCGACACCTCCATCGTCCTGCACCCGCCGGCCGCCACCCCCGGGCTCACCGACGACGAGCGCCGCACCATCCTCGAACTGATGGCCAAGGGCAGCTACTTCGGCGTCAACCTCGCCACCCCCGACGTCGACGCCACCTTCGCCAAGCTGGAGGCCACCGGCGCCGAGATCGTCCAGGAGCCGACCGACCAGCCGTACGGCGTCCGCGACTGCGCCTTCCGCGACCCCGCAGGCAACATGATCCGCATCCAGCAGCTGCACTGAGCCGCCCGCTCTCTTCCCGCCCGGGCAAGACCTCGCGCTGCTGACGCGACGTCCACCAGCTGGTCTGACGCCGGCCGCGCGGCGTGGCCGAGGCCACAGGGGCCCCACGGAGCGCAGCGGCGTCGATACCGTGGTCCCTGCGCCGAGCGCGGACGACGCCACCGCGCCGACGACCCCGAACCAGACGTACCGCGCGAAGCTCGGCAGATCGAGCCGGGCGACGCCGACGGAGACCGCGAAAGCGGCCCTCACAGATGGAGACACGATGAGCACGGCCACGAGGACGGACACGCCGCCGCCTGAGCTGCACGGCGCCGACAGCCACGACGTGATCCGCGTGCACGGCGCGCGCGTGAACAACCTCAAGGACGTCAGCGTCGAGATCCCCAAGCGCCGCCTCACGGTCTTCACCGGCGTCTCCGGCTCGGGCAAGAGCTCGCTGGTGTTCGGCACCATCGCCGCCGAGTCGCAGCGACTGATCAACGAGACCTACAGCGCCTTCGTGCAGGGCTTCATGCCGACGCTGGCGCGGCCCGAGGTCGACGTACTCGAAGGGCTGACGACGGCGATCATCGTCGACCAGGAGCGGATGGGCGCCGACGCCCGCTCCACCGTCGGCACCGCGACCGACGCCAACGCCATGCTGCGCATCCTCTTCAGCCGACTCGGGCAGCCACACATCGGCCCGCCCAACGCGTACTCGTTCAACGTCCCCTCGGTGCGAGCCAGCGGCGCGATCACCGTCGAACGCGGCGCGGGCAAGACGAAGACCGAGAAGGCGACCTTCACCCGCCTCGGCGGCATGTGCCCGCGCTGCGAAGGCATGGGCTCGGTCACCGACATCGACCTGTCCGCCCTGTACGACGACAGCAAGTCACTCAACGAGGGCGCACTCACCATCCCCGGCTACAGCATGGAGGGCTGGTACGGCCGCATCTTCCGCGGCTGCGGCTTCTTCGACCCGGACAAGCCGATCCGCAAGTACACGAAGAAGGAACTGCACGACCTGCTCCACAAGGAACCCACCAAAATCAAGGTCGACGGGATCAACCTGACGTACGCGGGGCTGATCCCCACCATCCAGAAGTCGTTCCTGTCCAAGGACGTCGACGCGCTCCAGCCGCACATCCGCGCCTTCGTGGACCGGGCGGTCACCTTCACCACCTGCCCCGACTGCGGCGGCACCCGACTCAGCGAGGCGGCCCGCTCGTCGAAGATCGCGGGGATCAACATCGCCGACGCCTGCGCGATGCAGATCAGCGACCTCGCCGCCTGGGTACGGGACCTGGACGAACCGACCGTCGCGCCGCTGCTGGCGGCCCTGCGACACTCCCTCGACTCGTTCGTCGAGATCGGGCTCGGCTACCTCAGCCTCGACCGTCCGTCGGGCACGCTCTCCGGCGGCGAGGCACAACGCACCAAGATGATCCGCCACCTCGGCTCGTCGCTCACCGACGTCACGTACGTCTTCGACGAGCCCACCATCGGGCTGCACCCGCACGACATCCAGCGGATGAACAACCTGCTGATCAGACTGCGGAACAAGGGCAACACCGTGCTGGTCGTCGAGCACAAGCCCGAGGCGATCGCGATCGCCGACCACATCGTCGACCTCGGCCCGCGCGCCGGCACCGAGGGCGGCCAGGTGGTGTTCGAGGGCACCCTCGACGGCCTGCGGGCCAGCGGCACGCTCACCGGGCGGCACCTGGACGACCGCGCCTGTCTGAAGCCGTCGGTGCGCACACCGTCCGACGTCCTGCAGGTGCGCGGCGCCCGCACCCACAACCTCCAGGACGTAGACGTCGACATCCCGCTCGGTGTGCTGGTCGTCGTCACCGGCGTCGCCGGCTCCGGCAAGAGCTCCCTGATCCACGGCTCGGTGGCCGGACGCGACGGGGTCGTGTCCGTCGACCAGACCGCGATCCGCGGCTCCCGACGGAGCAACCCGGCGACGTACACCGGACTGCTCGACCCGATCCGCAAGGCGTTCGCCAAGGCCAACGGGGTGAAACCGGCGCTGTTCAGCGCCAACTCCGAGGGCGCCTGCCCCGCCTGCAACGGCGCCGGCGTCATCTACACCGACCTGGCGATGATGGCCGGCGTCGCCACCACCTGCGAAGAGTGCGAGGGCAAGCGGTTCCAGGCCGCGGTGCTGGAGTACCACCTCGGCGGCCGCGACATCAGCGAGGTCCTTGCCATGTCGGTGACCGAGGCCGAGGAGTTCTTCGCCGACGGCGACGCGAAGACGCCGGCGGCGCACAAGATCCTCACCCGGCTGACCGACGTCGGCCTGGGCTACATCACGCTCGGTCAGCCGCTCCCGACGCTCTCCGGCGGCGAGCGGCAGCGGCTCAAGCTGGCCACCCACATGGCCGAGAAGGGCGGCGTCTACATCCTCGACGAGCCGACCAGCGGCCTGCACCTCGCCGACGTCGAGCAGCTGCTCGGCCTGCTCGACCGGCTCGTCGACTCCGGCAAGTCGGTGATCGTCATCGAGCACCACCAGGCGGTCATGGCGCACGCCGACTGGATCATCGACCTCGGCCCCGGGGCCGGCCACGACGGCGGCCGGGTCGTCTTCGAGGGCACACCGGCCGACCTCGTCGCCGCCCGCTCCACCCTCACCGGGGAGCACCTGGCCGCGTACGTCGCCACCTGACCGAAGTCGCCCTGCGTCGATGGGTCGTCCGGGGGAGTACCGCCGGACGACCCGGGTGGGCTGCGGGGATACGCAGCCCGGGCGGGGGGACGCGATCTTGACGCACCTGGACGGTGACGAGGTCAATCGGTCACTCCGACGTCGTCCCGGGTCGGTGCGACGGGGTCTTCGCGGAGGGCAGCGCGGTCCTGCGGGGCGAGTTGGCACAGGCTGGAAACGACGAGTTCGTAGGTGCGCGGGAGGCGCCGCCGTCGACGGGTTGAACAGGCCCCGCATCCAGTTACAAGCCCCATACGCCCTGATTCGATAATATACATTATGTCAAGTTGACTGGTTGGGGGCCTCCTCCGGGAGGGGTGGGCGGCGCCCACAGGCCCCATAGATCAGCGGCAAAGTGCACCCGAGGGGTTGACTGCACGGCCGTGCCGCGAGGGGGCCCCGGCACCCAGCGGCGCCACCGTTGATCGGGCAGCAGTTTCCGACCCGACACGCCGAGATGGCAGTCGGAAATCGCTACCCGATCATGGGTGCGGCGAAGGCCGATCCATCTGCCCCGACGGGTGTATGGCTGCTGCGAGTCCACACGAGGCCGTCGCATCAGGCGCGACGTCGTCGGCACTCCGGTCTACAGCGCGGCTGGGCGAGCCCGAAGCTGCCTCAGATCCGCCACCCTCCGGCTGGGCGGGTCCTCACGACGGGCACCTCACGTTCGAATGGTCAACCTCGGCCCCGCCCATCCCTGCCGAGATGCTCGCGTCGGGCACCAGCACCCCCGAGGGCCGCCGGGATCGACCTGCCGTGGCCGGCGGCGACCCGGAGCAGGTCTGCGTCCGCCTGCGCCACTCCCCTCCCACGCCACTAGCGGGAACCCGAAAAACCTGCATAATATCCCTTATGCATCACAAACAGGACGAATCGGTAGGGCGGCTCATCGAGGAGTTCCTGACGGCGCGGGCAACCCGCAAGCCCTCCCCGCACACACTTGAGGCGTACCGGCGGGACCTGCGAACCGTGGCCGCCCTGGTGGGTGAGGACGACACTCCCCTCCCCCTCGACCAGGTGATGATCTCGGACCTCTCCCCCCGGGTCATGCGGGCGGCGTTCGCCCGGTTCGCCGCTCCCCGGGCGGCGACGTCGGTGCACCGCGCCTGGTCCAGCTGGAACAGCTTCTTCACGTTCCTGGTGGCCGAGGGCGTGGTGGCGGGCAATCCGATGCCGGCGGTGGGCCGGCCCCGCACGCCGCTCCCCCAGCCCAAGCCGTTGCGCGGCGAGGACACCCCGGAGCAGCTGCTGGCCTCGGTGGCGCGGGAGGACGGGCGGCAGCGGGACCCGTGGCCGGAGCGGGACGTGGCGGTGCTGGCGCTGGCGCTCTGCGCGGGGCTGCGCCTGTCGGAGCTGCTGGCGTTGCGGGTGTCGTCGCTGAGCGGACGCGCCGGCGAGCGGCGGGTGGAGGTGGCGGGCAAGGGTGGCCGGCCGCGGGTGGTGCCGGTCGAGCCGGAGCTGGACCGGGTGCTGGTGGACTATCTGGAGAGCCGGGCGCGGCGGTTCGGGTCGCGCAGCGTACGGCCGGACTCGCCGTTGCTGGTGGACCGGCGGGGTGAGCCGCTGCGCCGGGGCGGGCTGCAGTACCTGGTGGACTCCTGCTACCGGCGCGCGAACATCGGTGACCGGGTGCCGCGGGGCGCGCGGCTGCACGCGTTGCGGCACACGTTCGCGACCCGGTTGGCCGAGGACGGGGCGAGCGCGGCGGAGATCATGCGGTTGCTGGGGCACGCGTCGTTGGCGTCGTCGCAGACGTACATCGAGGTGACGGCGGGTCAGCAGCGGGCGGCGGTGCGGTCCAACCGCACCAACCGGGCGTTGGCGGGGCTGGTGCGGGAGTCCGGGTGAGCGAGCCTGACCGGGGTGCCGGTCAGAGCCCGGCGCAGGGGGTGTCGTTGATGGTGCAGCCCTCGGGTGCCTTGGTGAGCGCGTCGGGGTCGCGCACGGCGAAGCTGATGGTGTGCGACCGTCCGGCCGGTACGGGGGCACCGGTGAAGGTGACGGCCTGTCCGTCCTGCCGCCAGGTGGCCCCGTCGGCGCGGCTGACGGTGCCGCCTTCGGCGAGGGTGACCACGAGCGTCCAGCCCTTGGCGGCGGTGCCGGCGGGGTTGTCGAGCACCACCTGGCCGGTGTAGCCGAAGAGCCGGGTGGCGGTGGTCTCGTAGCGGGCGGCGATGGTGGCGGCCGGCGCGGTCGTGGTGGGTGTGCGCGACGGGGTGGCGCTGGGGGTCCGGCTCGGTCGCGTGGTGCGGGTCGCGGTGGTGGGTGTGCGCCGTGGGCCGGTGGTCGTTCCGTGGGCGCCGGCGACGGTGGCCGCGGCGGTGGGGGGTGCCGGCATCGGGCCGGGGCCGGCGGTGTGG
This sequence comes from Micromonospora sp. CPCC 205739, assembly GCF_036906795.1. Lineage (NCBI taxonomy): Bacteria > Bacillati > Actinomycetota > Actinomycetes > Micromonosporales > Micromonosporaceae > Micromonospora > Micromonospora sp. CPCC 205739. Next base: position 121,240 of record NZ_JBAKHS010000018.1, read on the forward strand.
TCGGCGTTGTCGGGCAGCAGCGCCCATACCGCCGCGCCGGTGGCGAGGGCGGTGCCGGTCAGCGCCGCGACGAGCACCCGTCGGCGTCGGCGGCCGGGCGGCGCGGGTACGTCGCCGAAGAGGGCGATGACGGGCAGTTCGGTGGTGGGCCGGTCCTCGCCGTGGCGCAGGTTGACCTGTTGGAAGGCCAGCCAGTCGAGGATGGCGGGTAGCCGACCGGTGAGGGTCTGCTGGTAGTACCGCTCGCGGCGGTCACGGTCCTCGGCGGGCCAGGTGCCGTGTTCCATGCTTTCCTGCACCGACAGGCGGCTGCCGTCGGCAGTGCTGGTGATCTCGCAGGTCAGCCGGGTACGCCGGTCGCCTTCCTGGCAGTGCAGCACGAGCAGTTCCGGTGCCCGGTGCTCGGTCACCTCCGCCTCGAGGGCGGCGTGGAAGCCGGGCAGGGCCGCGGTGTGCAGCAGCAGCCGCTGGGGTGTCTCGCTGACCGTCTCGGTCTCGGTGAACCAGCGGGTGAGCAGCTGCGGGTTGGTCAGTGCGTGCCAGACCCGGTCGCGGGGGTGCGACAGGTCGACCTGGGCGCTGATCTCGATCACGGCGAGACTGTACGGGTTGTGGTGGGTGGCTGGGGACCCCCGGGTGGGGTCCGGTCAGGATCGTCGGGGTGCGGGTGGTGGCGGATGCGGTCCGGGCCGGCGGTGTGGCAGGCTGAGGGTGGACGCGACTGGCGGCACGGGGATGGGTCAACCATCGGGGAGCTCGTCGCGGGGGTCGACCGCCTGGGCCTCCGCGGACGAGGTGAGCCATGTCTGTTTCCGCTTCCCCGACGACTGCCACGGCCCGGCTGCTGCCCGGTAAGCCGGTGGCGGAGAAGATCCTGGCGGAGGTCGCCGATCAGGTGGCGGCGCTGCGCGCGGCGGGGGTGACGCCGGCGCTGGCGACGGTGCTGGTGGGTGACGACGACGCGAGCGCCGGGTACATCCGGATCAAGCAGCGGCAGGCGGCGGAGCTGGGTTTCGCCTCGCCGCACGTGCATCTGCCGGCGTCGGCCTCCCAGCAGGATCTGCATCGGGTGCTGGCGGACTTCAACGCTGACGCGGGGGTGCACGGGGTGCTGGTGCAGCATCCGATCCCGGGTCATCTGGACTACGACCGGGCGTTGCAGGTGCTGGACCCGGACAAGGACGTGGACGGCATGCATCCGGTGAACATGGGCCGTTTGGCGTTGGGGCTGCCGGGGCCGCTGCCGTGCACGCCGGCGGGGATCGAGGCGCTGTTGGCGTACCACGGGGTGCCGGTGTCCGGTCGTGAGGTGGTGATCCTGGGGCGGGGCGCGACGCTGGGGCGGCCGTTGGCGATGCTGCTGGCGCAGAAGCGGCCGACGGCGAACGCGGCGGTGACGGTGGTGCACACCGGGGTGGCGGACTGGCCGCGGTACACGCGGCGGGCGGAGATCCTGGTGGCGGCGGCGGGGGTGCCGGGGATCGTCCGGCCGGAGCACGTGCGTCCGGGTGCGGTGGTGGTCGGTGGTGGGGTGCGCTACGAGGGGCGGCGGTTGCTGCCGGACGTGGACGAGTCGTGCGCGGAGGTGGCGGGGGCGATCACGCCGCGGGTCGGTGGGGTGGGTCCGACGACGGTGGCGATGTTGTTCCGCAACGCGGTGCGGGCGGCGCAGCGGGCCGTCGGGCAGTCCTGAGGGTGCGGCGGCGGCCCGGTGGTGGTCGGGTCGCCGCCGGCTCAGCCGAGGTCGACGACGAGGGGCCGGTGGTCGGAGATGGTGGAGCGGGGGGTGTCGACGGCGGTGACCGGGGGCAGCCGGTCCAGGCCGTGCCGGTCGGCGAGGATGTGGTCGAGTTGTACGCGGGGCGCGGCGGCCGGGTAGGTGGGGCGCCGGCCGAGGGGTCGCCAGCCGCTGAGCAGCCGGGCCGCGCCGGCGGGCAGGTTGAGGTCGCCGAGCAGGATGCGCGGGGCGGGCAGGGTGCGTAGGGCGCGGACGACGCGGCGCAGTTGGAGGGCGTTCCAGCCGGGGACGAACGACAGGTGGGTGGCGGCGACGGTGAGTGGCCCGTGTGGGGTGTCCAGGATCGCGGCGAGCACGACGCGGGGTTCGTCGCGGAGCAGGATGAGCCCGCCGCCGGGGCCGGGGACGTAGATCGGGGACCGGACGGGGGCGGGGCGTAGCCGGGTGACCTGCCAGGAGCGGACGGGGTGGCGGCTGACCAGGCCGATGCCGTAGCAGGGTTCGCCGTGGCCGTCGTCGTCGTGGCGCAGGGGGCGGAACTGTTCGCCGGGGGTGCCGACGACGGCGGCGGCGAAGCGGTGTTCGGGGGCGTCGAGGGCGCGGGCGGCGACGGCGGTGAGGTCGAGGTTGCCGCTGCGGGACTGGTCCCGGTCGACCTCCTGCAGGGCGAGGATGTCGGCGTCGAGGGCTTTCACCGCGGCGGTGAGTCGGTCGGGGTCGACCAGGCCGTCGGTGAGGGAGCGGCCGTGCAGCAGGTTGAAGGTGGCCAGGCGCACTCCTGCACCCTACGTGGCCGTGGCACAGTTGCCCGATGGTCAAGGCGTTGCTCTGTTCGGTGCTGGTGTTCGTGGCGGTGGCCTCGGTGGGGTTGTGGCTACGTCGTCGGCGCGGTCGGTGAGGGTGTCGTCGGGCGGTGAGGTGAGCCACAGGGTGGCGCGGTGGGTCGGTGCGGGTGGGCAGAATGGCCGGCCGTGGATCCCCTGTCGCTGACCACCCTGCTCGCCGCGGCCGCCATGGCCGGCTGGGTCGATGCGGTGGTGGGTGGGGGCGGTCTGTTGCTGCTGCCGGCGCTGTTGGTGGCGGCGCCGGGGGTGCCGGTGGCGACGGCGTTGGGCACGAACAAGCTGGCCGCGATCTTCGGTACGTCGACGGCGGCGGTGACGTACGCCCGCCGTACGAAAATCGACTGGGCGGTGGCGGGGCCGTCGGCGGGGTTGGCGGTGTGCTGTGCGGGTGTCGGCGCGGCGCTGGCCGGGGCGGTGCCGGCGGGGGCGTACCGGCCGGTGGTGCTGGCGGTGCTGGTGTCGGTGGCGCTGTTCGTGGTGTTCCGGCCCCGGTTGGGGGTGGTGGCGGTGCCGGCGCGGCGGACCCGGCTGCGGGTGGTCGCGGCGGTGGCGGTGGCCGGGGTGGGTATCGCGCTGTACGACGGGTTGATCGGCCCGGGTACGGGCACGTTCCTGGTGGTGGCGTTCACCGCGCTGGTGGGCGCGGATTTCGTGCACGGTTCGGCGATGGCGAAGGTGGTCAACGCGGGTACGAACCTGGGTGCGCTGGTGGTGTTCGCGGCGACCGGTCACGTGTGGTGGCTGCTGGGGGCGGCGATGGCGGTGTGCAACGTGGCCGGGGCGGCGGTGGGTGCGCGGATGGCGTTGCGTCGGGGTTCGGGGTTCGTGCGGGTGGTGCTGCTGGTGGTGGTGCTGGCGTTGGTGGCGAAGCTCGGCTACGACCAGTGGTCGGCGGGCCGGGCGTGACGGCGGTGCGCGCGGAGCACGACCGGGCGGCGTTGGCCGCGCTGCTGAGCCGGGATCCGGTGTTGCACGCGTACCAGCTCGGCGATCTGGACGACTTCTTCTGGCCGTACACGTCGTGGTTCCGCCGGGGTGAGCAGGTGGCGTTGCTCTACCACGGGGTGACGCCGCCGGTGCTGCTCGCCTTCGCCGCGCCCGGCGGGGCGCCGGAGCTGGGGGCGCTGCTGGCCGATCTGGCGCCGGTGCTGCCGGCCCGGCTGTACGCGCACCTCTCCCCCGGGTTGGAGGAGGTGCTGGGCCGCTGGTTCGCGCTCGACCCGGCCGGGGCGCATCTGCGGATGGCGTTGACCGAACCGGCCCGGCTGGGTGGGGTCGTGCCGGCCGGGGAGGTGCTCGACGAGGCCGACCTGCCGGCGCTGCGGGCGCTGTACGCCGTGGCGTACCCGGGTAACTGGTTCGACCCGCGGATGCTGGCCACCGGCCGGTACATCGGGATCCGCGAGGACGGTGACCTGGTGGCGGTGGCCGGGGTGCACGTCTGGTCCCCCGCCTACCGGGTGGCCGCGTTGGGCAACGTGACCGCCCATCCCCGGGTGCGGGGGCGGGGCCTGGGCGCGGCGCTGGTGGCGGCGCTGTGCGGGCGCCTGCGCGCCGAGGTGGAGCACGTCGTGCTCAACGTCCGGGCGGACAACGTGGGCGCGGTGCGGCTCTACGAGCGGCTGGGCTTCACCCGGGTCGCCGAGTTCGGCGAGTTCACGCTGACCGCGCGGTGACCGGCAGTGTGTCCAGTCGCCACGCCGGGTCAACTACCCGACCCTGACCTGCGCCTGTGTCGGACGGGCCCGGGCCGGTCGCGGCCCTAGCGTCTCCTGGCAGAGGCCGCGTCGTGACGCGGTGGAGCTGAAGGAGCACGCATGGCAGTGACAGCAGTGCGGGGTCGAAGTCGGTTGGCGGTCCTCACCGCCGCCGTGGCGGCCCTGGTGGGCGTGACCGGGGCGTCGGCGCTCGCGGCGCCGGGTGTGGACCCGGCCGTGGTGGACCGGGACGCGGATCCGGGCACGAGCTTCGACATCGACAAGGTGGTGGCGACCCCGCCGATCCCGCCGAAGCCCGACGTGGTGCTGCTGGTCGACACGACCGGCAGCATGGGCCCCGTCATCGGCGACGTGCAGGCGAACCTGCAGCAGGTCATCGCGAACGTGCGGTCGGTGCAGCCGTCGGCGCAGTTCGCGGTGGCTTCCTACCGGGACGTGGGTGACGGCGCGGAGCTGTTCCGGGTGCGGCAGGACCTCACCGGCGACGCGACCGCGTTGCAGAACGCGGTGAACGGCCTGGCGGCCGGTGGCGGCGGGGACACCCCCGAGGGGTGGGTGAACGCGCTGTTTCAGGTTTCCGACGGTGGGATCGCCTACCGCTCGGGCAGCAGCCGGATCGTGGTGCTGGTCGGCGATGCCCCCAGCCACGACCCGAGCGCCGGGCACACCCTGGTGCAAGCGACCTCGGCTCTGCAGGCCGATGAGGCGAAGGTGCTCGCGGTCAGCGTCAGCGGCGGCGGCGGTGGCCTGGACGTGAGCGGGCAGGCCAGCGCGGTGGTCGCCGCGACCGGCGGCCAGCTGGTGGGCAGCGCTCCCGAGAACGTCACCGACGCGATCCTCAGCGGGCTGCGGGATCTCAACGTCACGGTCACCCCGACGGTGACCTCGTGCGACCCGGGGCTGACGGTCACCTTCGACGCGGCGTCGCGCACCCAGCAGAGCGGCACGAACGTGCCGTTCGCGGAGACCATCGCGGTCGCGGGGGACGCCCCGCAGGGCGCCACCCTGCACTGCACGGTGGACTTCCTGCTCAACGGGCTCTCCGGTGGGCCGGCGTTCGTCGAGCAGATCAGCGTCACGGTCAACGACGTCACCCCGCCGGTGGTGGTCGTGGACGACCGGACCGTCGAGGCGACCAGCCCCGCCGGCGCGGTCGTGACCTACCCGGCGTCGGCGACCGACAACGTCGACGGTCCGCTGAGCCCGACCTGCGCGCCGCCGTCGGGGAGCACATTCCCGCTGGGCGCGACGACGGTGACCTGCACCGCCACCGACGCGGCCGGCAACACCGGCAGTGACACCGCGACGATGCGGGTGGTCGACACCACCGCGCCGGCCACGGCGTGCGTGCCGACGAACAACCCGAGCGGGGGCAACGTTCCCGGCTCGTACAACCCGGACGGGTTCTACCAGCTCACCGCGACCGACATCGTCGACACGGCGGTGGACGTCCACATCGGCGACAGCGCGGACCCGACAGTGACGTTCGGTCCGTTCCCCGCCGGCACGAAGATAAAGCTGGTGCAGGCGCCGGGCGCGCAGTCCAAGGTCAAGGAGGGCACCGGCGACATCGACTACAAGGTGACGCTGCGCGGCGACGCGGTGATCACCGGCGTGGACGCGTTCGGCAACAGCTCCACGGCGCTCTGCCTGGTGGCCCCGCCGCCGAAGTGACCTGCGGCTGATCGGGGTGCGGGGGCGGCCGACGGCCGCCCCCGCGTCGTCAGCGGTGCCGGCTGGGCGAGTCGAACCGGCCGGCGCGGATCTCGCGCAGCGCCCGGCGGCGTACGTCCCCGGAGAGGGTGTCGACGTAGAGGCGCCCGCGCAGGTGGTCGGTCTCGTGCTGCAAGGCCCGGGCCAGGAAGCCGCTGCCGGAGATGGTGAGCGGCTCGCCGTGCCGGTCGACGCCGTGCACGGTGGCGTGCATCGCCCGCCGGGTCGGGAAGTACAGGCCCGGGATGGACAGGCAGCCCTCGTCGTCGTCCTGCGACTCGTCGGATAGCTCGATGCTCGGGTTGATCATGTGGCCGCGGTGGCCGTCGGCGTCGTAGACGAACACCTGCGCGCCGACGCCGATCTGCGGGGCGGCCACTCCGGCCCGGCCGGGCGCGCCCAGCAGGGTGTCCATCAGGTCGTCGACCAGTTGCTGCAGTTCGGCGTCGAAGCTGGTCACCGGTTCGCAGGGGGTGCGCAGGACGGGATCACCGATGATCCTGATGGGGCGTACGGTCATGCGGGAAGGCTATCCGTGCGTCACGGCCGCCGGTGGCGCACCCCGCTCAGCGCTCGCCGACCAGCACGGCGATCCCGTCGAGGATGCGCGCCAGGCCGAACTCGAAGGCCCGGGCCGGGTCGGAGGCCGCCTGGTACTCCTGTCCCGCCGCGCTGCCCACCCGGGCGGCGGTGGGGAACCGCTGCGGGTCCATCACCTTCTCCAGGTACGGGGCGTGCGCCCGCCACCACTGCTCGTCGGTCATGCCGGTGCGCTGGGCCGCCTGGGCGGCCTCCACCGCCCCGCGTACCGCGCCGTGGACGTACCCGTCGACGAGGGTGATCACGGCGTCCATCTCCAGGTCGCTCAGGCCGATGCCCTCGACGGCGCGCAGTTCGTACTCGTACTTGGCGGTGACGTTGGGGCCCAGCGGCGGGCGGGAGGTGGCGACCTGGAGCAGCCAGGGGTGGCGCAGGTAGAGCGCCCAGTTCTCCCGGGCGATCTGCTCCAGCCGGCCGCGCCAGCCGCCGGGGACCTCGGCGGGGCGGGCGGTCTCGCCGTAGACGGTGTCGAGCATGACGTCGAGCAGTTCGCCCTTGCCGGGCACGTGGGTGTAGAGCGACATGGTGCCCACCCCGAGGCGTTCGGCGACCCGGCGCATGGACAGCGCCGTCAGCCCTTCGGTGTCGGCGACCTCGACGGCGGCCCGCACGATCCGGTCCACGCTCAGGTCGCCGCCGCGGCGGCTGGCCTTCTCGCTGGTACGCCAGAGCAGGGCGAGGCTGCGCGCGGGGTCGCCGGTGCCGCTGTACTCGACGCTCATGACCGCCACTCTACCGCCCCTCGTACCGTATGGTGTACGGTACAGCGCACGGCAAGCGGAGAGGGGCGTGCCCATGCGAGGCGACGGACCGGTCATCGAGGCCGAAGGACTACGCAAGCGCTACGGCGACACCGAAGCCCTCGCCGGGGTCGACCTGACCGTGGCCGGCGGCACGGTCTGCGCGGTGCTCGGCCCCAACGGCGCCGGCAAGACCACCGTGGTGCGGATCCTGACCACCCTGCTGCGCGCCGACGCGGGCACCGCCCGGGTGGCCGGACACGACGTCCGCCACCAGGGCGACCAGGTGCGCGCCCAGATCGGCCTGGTCGGGCAGCAGACCGCCGTCGACGAGGTGCTCGGCGGCCGGCAGAACCTGGTGCTCTTCGGCCGGCTGCACCACCTCTCCCCCGCCCGGGCCCGCGCCCGCGCCGACGAGCTGCTGGACCGCTTCGGCCTGGGCGACGTCGGCGACAAGCCGGTCGGCGCGTACTCCGGGGGGATGCGCCGCCGGCTCGACCTGGCCGCCGCGCTGATCCTCGACCCGCCGGTGCTGTTCCTCGACGAACCCACCACCGGCCTCGACCCGCGCGCCCGCGGCGACGTCCGCGACGCCGTGCGCGCGCTCGTCGCCGCCGGCACCACCGTCCTGCTCACCACCCAGTACCTGGAGGAGGCCGACCAGTTGGCCGACACGATCAGGGTCGTCGACCACGGCCGGGTCATCGCCGCCGGCAGCCCGGACGAGCTCAAGTCCGCCCTCGGCGGCGACCGCGTCGATGTGGTGCTGCACCATCCCGGCGACCTGGCCCGCGCCGCCGAGGCCATCGGTGCGGCCACCGCCACCGCACCGCGCACCGCCACCGACGAGCTGCGGGTCAGCGTCACCACCACCGACCGGGTCACCACCCTGGCCGCCGTGCTGCGCGCCCTGGACGACGCACGGTTGCCGGCCGCCGACGTGGCGGTGCGCCGACCCACCCTCGACGAGGTGTTCCTGCACCTCACCGCCGACTTCGACGAGGTGGCCGCGTGAGCGCCCCTACCCTGCCGCTGCGCCGCGCCCGCTGGGCGCTGACCGACGCGGCCACCCTCACCGGCCGGGCCCTGGCGCACTGGGCGCGCCAGCCCGGCCCGATGCTCGTCGCCCTGCTCTTCCCCGTGCTGCTGGTGCTGATGTTCGGCTACCTGCTCGGCGGGGCGATGGCGGTGCCCGGCGGCGGCGACTACAAGGAGTTCCTGCTGCCCGGCATGTTCGCCATGACCATGCTCTTCGGGGTGGAGGCCACGTACACGGCGGTGGCCACCGACTCCGCCCGCGGCGTCACCGACCGGTTCCGCTCGCTGCCGATGGCCCGCTCCGCCGTGGTCACCGGCCGGGCCGCCGCCGACCTGCTGCACGCCGTCGTCGCGCTGGCCGTGATGCTCGGCTGCGGCGCCCTGGTCGGCTGGCAGTGGCACCTCGGCGCCGGCCGGGCCGCCGCCGCCGTCGGGCTCCTGCTGCTGCTGCGCGCCGCGATGATCGTCCTGGGCATCCACCTGGCGCTGCTGCTGCGCGCCCCGGAGTCGGTGGCCGCGCTGCAGATCCTGGTCTGGCCGCTGAGCTTCGCCTCCAACGTCTTCGTCGCCCCGGAGACCATGCCCGGCTGGCTGGCCGCCGTGGCCCAGTGGAACCCGCTGTCGGCCACCGCGGCGGCCTGCCGGGAGCTGTTCGGCAACCCCGGCTGGGGCGGCGAGTCCTTCGCCGCGCAGCACGCCGTCGCCCTGGCGGTGGCCTGGCCGCTGCTGCTGATCGCCGTCTGCGGGCCCCTGGCCGTGCGCCGCTACCGGAATCTGAGCAGGTGAGCGCCGCCGTGACGGAACGGACCATCCCGATCCTGCCCTGCGTCGACCTCGACGCCACCGGCGCGGTCGACCTCGGCGACGAACGCCGCCGCGCCCGGGACCTGACGACCGCACTGCCGACGGGAGAGCGCCCGTGACCAATGGCCCGTACGCGGTGACCTTCGTGCCCGCCGACCCGCCCCGCGCCGGCACGCTGCTGCTCTGGTCACCCGACGGCGACGGCCCGCCCGACGGTCCCGGGGAGGTCGCGGTGCAGACCCTCGCGACGCCTCCGGGCGGCGTACCCGCGCCGGTGCCGGTGCGCCGCGCGGCGCTGGCGGCGGGGCTGCCGCTGCTGCTGGCCGGCCGGTCCACGGACCCGGCGGCGGCGTTCTGGGCGGCCGCCACCCGCCAGGCGCTGCACCTGGCCGCCCGGGGCCTGCTGCTGCCCGACGTGACCCCGGCCGGGCACGACACCTGGCGGGTCGGCCCGCTCGGCGACGCCGACACCGCCCGGCTGCGCGCCCTGGCCGCCGCGATGCCGGCCGCCGCCCGGGCCCGCCCCGTACCCGGGCGCACCCCGACGCGGCTGCCCGACGCGGGCCGGCTGCTGCGCGACTTCCTCGACGCGGTCGCCGACACCCTGCCCCGCGACGCCACCGCCGCCGGGGCGTGGGCGGCGACCACCGTGACGGCGGTGCCGGCGCTGCGGCGCTGGGCCACCCGGGTGAACGCCGACGCCGACGCCGCCGTCCGGCTGTCCCTGCGGCTGGAACCGGTGGGCGAGCCGGACGGGCCCTGGCGGGCAGCGGTGCAGCTGCACCGGCGCACCGACCCGGGACTGCTCACCGACGCCGCCGCGCTGTGGGCCGGCCCGGTGCCCGGATTCCCGGCCGCCACCCGCGACGCCGCGCTGCTGGCCCTGCGCGACGCGGCCCGGCACTGGCCCCCGCTGGCCGCCCTGCTCGACCGGCCGGTCCCCGACGCGCTGCCGCTGACCGACGACGACCTGACCGACCTGCTCGCCGGCGGCGCCCGGCGGCTCGCCGACGCCGGGGTGCCCGTGCACTGGCCGGCCGGGGTCAGCCGTGACCTGACCGCCGCGGTGCGGCTGCGCGCCCCGCACGCCGGCGGCCCGACCACGGGGCTCGGCGATCTCGGCGAGCTGGCGCTGGACTGGCGGCTGGCACTGCACGGCGAAGCGCTGACCGAAGCCGAGCTGCGGGCGCTGGCCGAGGCCCGCCGCCCGGTGGTGCGGCTGCGGGAACACTGGGTGCTGGTGGACCCGGAGTCGGCCCACCGCGCCCGGCGACCGGCGCTCGCGCCGCTGCCGCCGGTCGCGGCGCTGCGGGCGGCGCTCACCGGGACGGTCACCGTCGACGGCGCCGACGTACCGGCCACCGCCGAGGGCCGGCTGGCGCAGGTACACCGCCGGCTCACCGCCGCGCCCGCCGACGTACCCGTCCCCGCCGCCCTGACCGCGACCCTGCGCGACTACCAGCGCCAGGGGCTGCGCTGGCTGGCCGGGCTGACCGCGCTGGGCCTGGGCGGCTGCCTCGCCGACGACATGGGGCTGGGCAAGACCGTCACGGTGATCGCCCTGCACCTGCACCGGCAGACCGACCCGGGCACCGCCGGCCCCACCCTGGTGGTCTGCCCCGCCTCGCTGCTCGGCAACTGGGAGCGGGAGATCAGGCGTTTCGCCCCCGGCACCCCGGTGCGCCGCCACCACGGCCCCGGCCGCACGCTGGACGGCGTGGACGCCGGGGTCGTGCTCACCACGTACGGCACGCTGCGGCTGGACGTCGACGAACTGGCCGGGCGGCGCTGGCCGCTGCTGGTCGCCGACGAGGCGCAGCACGTCAAGAACCCCGCCTCCGGAACGGCGCGGGCGCTGCGGGCGGTTCCGGCCGCCGCCCGGGTCGCGTTGACCGGCACCCCGGTGGAGAACAGCCTCACCGACCTGTGGGCGGTGCTGGACTGGACCACCCCCGGCCTGCTGGGCACCCTGGCGCAGTTCCGGGCCCGCTGGACACGACCCGTCGGCGCCGACCCGGACCGGGCGGCGGAGCTGGCCCGGCTGGTCCGGCCGTTCGTGCTGCGCCGGCGCAAGAGCGACCCGGGTGTGGCCCCGGAGCTGCCCGCCAAGACCGAGACCGACCAGCCGGTCGCGTTGACCGCCGAACAGGCCGCCCTCTACCAGGCGACCGTGGCGGAACTGCTCGACGTGATCGCCACGACCGACGGGTTCGCCCGCCGTGGCCTGGTGGTCAAGCTGCTCACCGCGCTGAAGCAGATCTGCAACCATCCCGCGCAGTACCTGCGGGAGACCGCGCCGGTGCTGGCCGGCCGCTCCGGCAAGCTGGACCTGCTCGACGAGCTGCTCGACGGCATCCTGCCCGCCGGCGGGGCGGTGCTGGTCTTCACCCAGTACGTGGCGATGGCCCGCCTGCTGCGCCGGCACCTGCACGAGCGGGGCGTGGCGGCGCTGCTGCTGCACGGCGGGCTGCCGGTGGCGCGCCGCGAACAACTGGTGCGCGAGTTCGACGAGGGGCAGGCGCCGGTGTTCCTGCTGTCGCTGCGGGCGGCCGGCACCGGGCTGAACCTGACCCGCGCCGACCACGTGGTGCACTTCGACCGCTGGTGGAACCCGGCCGTGGAGGACCAGGCCACCGACCGGGCGTACCGGATCGGGCAGACCCGGCCGGTGCAGGTGCACCGGCTCATCGCCGAGGGCACCGTGGAGGACCGGATCGCGGCGCTGCTGGCCAGCAAGCGGGAGCTGGCGCAGGCGGTGCTCGACGTCGGGCCCGGCGGCCTGGCCGCGCTCGGCGACGCCGAGCTGGCCGAGCTGGTCACCCTGCGGGGGCCGGCGTGACCGCCCGAGGGTTCCCCGCGTTCCCCGCCGGTCCGGCGCGGCGTCTCCGCTCGGGTTGGGCCACCGGGTGGGCGGCGGCGCTCGCCGACTCGGCGCTGGACCCGGAGCCGTTGCGCCGGGGTCGGCGGTGGGCGGTACGGGGACACGTCGGACCGATCACGATCAGCCCCGGCCGGATCGCGGCGAGCGTGCACGACGGCGACCCGGAACAGGCGCACCGCACCGTGGTCCGCGTCGACACGCTGCCGGACGCCGCCTGGGACCGGCTCACCGACGCGGTCGCCGCCCGCTCCGGGCACCTGGCCGCCCTCCTGGCGGGGCAGCTCCCGACCGATGCGACGGAGGCCGCCGGGGTGCGCCTGCCGCCCACCGGCGGGCAGCTGCTGCCGGAGTGCGACTGCCCGGACTGGGACCACCCGTGCCGGCACGCGGCGGCGCTGTGCCACCAGGTGTCCTGGCTGCTGGAGGCCGAACCGCTCCTGCTGCTGCTGATCCGGGGCCGCGACCCGGCCGACCTGCTCGCCGACCTGCGCCCGCCGGACCGCGTGGACACGGTCGACGTTCAGCCTCCCGTGCGCTCGGGACCGGAGCCGGACGCCCGTGACGCGGACGGCACGCCGGCCGCCGAGGCGTACGCCGTGGCGGTGGGTCCGCTGCCGGGTACGCCGGACGGCCCGGTGGCGCTCACCCTGCCGGTGCTGCCGCCGGACCCCGGCGTGGACGTGGACGCGCTGCGGCAGCGGGTCGCGCTCGCCGCCGCTCGGGCCGCCGTGCTGCTCGAACCGGGTCGGCCCGCGACTCCGGCACCGGTGTCGCAGGACCCCTGACCCACCCCAGCTGCGCACGTCCTCGCCAGTCGGCTCCCGCCGGTCGAAGGGTCTGTGCGCGGTGCTGTGGAGCTGATGACGCCGATGAATCACCGGTCCGGACGTGGGTCTGAGTCGTCTACGTCATCAGCTCCACAGCGTGCGGAGTGCCCCCTCTGGGTACCGACGCTCAGGCCCGTGGGCAGGCGCACCCGCGCCTAGAAGCTTGCGGCGGGCGTCCGGCACCGAAGCAGGGCCGGTGGCAGGCGTCCCACGCCCCGGGGGCTCTGGGGTGCACGCGGGCGCCTAGTAGTGCTTTGTTAGGTCGGCGTGTCGTTGGGGTGCGCGAAGTGGTCCGGGTAGTTCGAT